>NZ_JBDJNS010000002.1:185000-278847 GCF_039674545.1 Luteimonas sp. TWI382 | reverse complement strand
CGTTTGTTGCAATCCACGCGCCCGTGAGGGCGCGACTCCCGCCATCGCCTGGCGGCCTGCCGAGCATGAAGTTGCAATCCACGCGCCCGTGAGGGCGCGACTTATGCACTCCGAAGGCATGCAGCAGGATGTCATGTTGCAATCCACGCGCCCGTGAGGGCGCGACCGATGATGTCGCGTGCGTCGTCAACCGAACGCGCGTTGCAATCCACGCGCCCGTGAGGGCGCGACTTTTTTCGTCTTCACCACGCCGTGGTGTTGCGTGACGTTGCAATCCACGCGCCCGGGAGGGCGCGACGATTGCGTTGCCAAGGTCGATCCCGCGCTCGGCACAGTTGCAATCCACGCGCCCGTGAGGGCGCGACGCGCTGTCGTCATCCGCGAACATTGCTTCCGAAACGTTGCAATCCACGCGCCCGTGAGGGCGCGACCGGAAGTATGGCGATGCCGCAAACCTATAGCACGCGTTGCAATCCACGCGCCCGTGAGGGCGCGACGTCCACCAGCGCGTGTTACCGGTCGGGTCGTGCAAGTTGCAATCCACGCGCCCGTGAGGGCGCGACCGACGCGAGCGAAGAGGAATTCGCGCGCAGCATCGCGTTGCAATCCACGCGCCCGTGAGGGCGCGACCGTCCCGCCATCGCCTGGCGGCTTGCCGACCATGAAGTTGCAATCCACGCGCCCGTGAGGGCGCGACCTGGTGGGCAGCAGGCCCTGGCGATTACTGTTGAGTTGCAATCCACGCGCCCGTGAGGGCGCGACGACGCGAGCGAAGAGGAATTCGCGCGCAGCATCGCGTTGCAATCCACGCGCCCGTGAGGGCGCGACCGCCCCAAGCGTAAGTGTTGGTCGCAATTGGGCCAAACATGGGGATTCCGCGAACCATGACGATCTGGCAAGGGCTATGTGAGACCAGATTGCGTTCGGAGATTGGATTTCCGAAAAATCAATGGGTTGGAGCGGCGCGAACCGGCCGGGGCTTAGTCGGTCGCTTGGGGTTCGCGTCAGAACACCAGCGGTCCCTTGAGGTCGAGCGCAGGCTTGGCGCCGACATGCTCGACACGGCCTTCCCATTTAGCGCCCAACTGATAGAAGCGAAGGCTATCGAGCGCAGGATCGATGAGGTCGCACAAGCGTTGACGCAACTGGACCCATTGGCTCGGTTCGACCTCGATCTCGAATACCGAGTACTGGACGCGCTGTCCCAAGTCGCGGCAAGCCTTGGCCACCCGGCGAAGGCGCTTCTCGCCACCAGGCGAGCTTGTGCTGACATCGTAGCTGACGAGGACCATCATCTTGGGATCTCCGGGTCACTTCCACAGGAAAGGCGGGTAGCCATCGAGGTCGCCGCGGAGGTGACGGGCCAGCAGTTGCGATTGAAGATAAGGCAGCAGACCGATGTCCACCTTTTCCCCGAGATAGAGGTGCTGCAGTTGTTCGCGCTTGCGTTCCTGGTAGGCCACGAGCACTGTTTTTCGGGCATCGTCCTTGAGCTGTACCGCTCCGTTGTCGAATACGACAAAGTCACGCTCGTTGAGCTGGCGGCGGTTGATCATCGACAGGGCCAGGCGCTCGCCCAGCAGCGGGCGGAATTCTTCGGCCAGATCCAGTGCGAGGCTTGGGCGACCTGGCCGATCCCGATGCAGGAAGCCGACGGCGGGGTCCAGCCCGACGGTCTCCAACGCGGAGCGGCAGTCGTGTGTGAGCAAGGTGTACAAGAAGGACAGCAGCGCATTGAATGCATCTCGAGGCGGCCGGCGGTTGCGGCCGCCGAAGCGCAGCAGCGGCGATTCGATGCGGATCAACTGATCGAATACACCGAAGTAGGCTTGTGCTGCTTCACCCTCCAGGCCACGCAGCACATCAACGTCGCGCTCGAGCAGCACACGTTGGGGAATGCGTTTGAGCCGCTTGAGCGCATGCTGAAAGGCGATGCTGTCCGAAAGCCCTTGGCCGTGGTCGCGCCAGCCGCGTGCCAAGACGGCACGCTGGTTGTGGATCTTTCCCGCCAGCAGGTTGCGGACAATGTTGGCGCAGCGTGCCGGATCGTCGCTGTCGCGATACTGCGTGCGGCGCAGCAGGACGTTGCCGGAGACGGGGCCTTCGACGCGGGCAAGAAAGCGACCTTGCGGGGTGAGATAACAGATGCTGATGCCCTGCTCGGAACAGTAGCCCAGAAGCTGGGGTGATACGGCGACACGACCGATGCAGACCAGGCTCTCCAGCATGTGCACGGGTAAGCGGACGCGTTCCTGGCGCTCGACTTCCATGACGATATTGGCGCCGTCCTTGCGCAGCCAGGCGCCATCAGTGCTCACGTACAGGGTGTTGAGCTGGCGTCGCACGGTTCAGTCGTCCTGGTCGGGTTGTAGTTGCCGCTGCAGCCAGGCTTCGACATTGCGTCGGCCGAGCAGGCGCGGCTGGCACAGGTCGATCAGCGAGCAGAGGTCGCAGCGGCGGGGTTCGTAACGGGCGTGCGGCGTCTGGCCGGCGGCGAACATCTCCCGCGTGGCGGCGATAGTGTGTCGGGTGAGGTCGCGCAATTGCTCGTCGAACATCACATCCTTGCGCCGGCGGGTCTGTCCATAGAACAAGGCGCCGGATCCCACTGGTGTGCCGAGCATTGCTTCCAGGCACAGCGCCTGTGCGCACAACTGGACCTCGTCAGCACGATGCGACTTGGGGCGCCCACGCTTGTACTCCACAGGGAACGGACGTTCAGTACCGTTTGCCCGGTGGAACTCGACCACGTCGGCCTTCCCGGTCAGGCCTAGCTCCAGCGCCAGTAACGGCATCGCAGTGACAGTCCGGACGCCCCGCCGACGTTCGGCCTGCGGAGCGTCGGCGCGCTGGTGCAGCAGTCGGCCTTCGGCGGTGTGCCGGCTCTCGGCCCACTGCTGTTCCAGGTGGATCAGCGCACATTGGCGCGGGCAGTACAGATAGTGCTGGAGAGCCGAGAGCGGGATCAGGTCGTAGTCGTCCATGAAGTCAGACCTCGGTCGAACATCAGAACCGCTCGTCGAGCGTCACGCCTGTGGGCAATTCTCGATCGATCTCGACGCGGTAGTCGGAGAACGCGCGCGCCGGCGTATCGGACACGCCATCCACGCGCGTCACCTTCACCTTGTCGAACAGGATGTGCGCAGGCGCGTTACCCATTGGATGTTCGTGCTTGAACACGAGCAGCTTGCGTGCGGCCATTTCTCCGCGCGCGGCAGAGCGGTCATGTTCGAACAGGTTGGTCAGCGCGCGCCAGAGCAGCTCCAGGTCGTCGGCAGAAAAGCCGGTACGCTCGGCCAGCTTGGCGGAGACGAAGCCGTGCACGCGGTACAGCCCATAAGGCAGAATGTGTTTGCGGCCCATCGTGCGTTCCTTCTCGAGGTCCCGCTCATTCGTCACAGCCACGCGGGTGATCGAGACTTCCAGTGGCAGTACAGGGTCGATCGAACTGGCGAAGGCGATCTGAACGGGCCCGCGAACCTGGCCGCTGTTGACCTCTGTGGTCATCACCGCGCCAAAGGTCCGTACGTCGAAGAAGTTGGCGCACATCCATGCGGTCAGTTCGCGCGCCTTTGCTTCGTCCTTGGGCAGCTTCTTGGCCTCATGCTGGATGCCGAGTGCCTCGTAAGCCTGCTTGTGCTGGTTGTTAAGGACCGATTTTTCTTGCATGTAGATCGCATGGCCGGGCTCGCCTTCCTTCTCCAGCGAGACGTAGTTGCGGATCTTGCGCTTGAGCGCCACATCGGTGACCAGGCCGCGATTGGTTTCCGGGTCCAGGCGTGGCAGGTTGCCAGCGTCGGGATCCCCATTGGGGTTGCCGTTGGTCACGTCGAACAGGTAGACGAACTCGTAGCGGTGGGCAATCGCGCTCATGCGGTTTCTCCTTCGGATTCAATCTTGGTGGCGTCCTGGCCTTCGTTGCGGGCGAATCGTGCCTGGGTCTGGTGGTAGTAGCCGATGGCAAAGCGGCCCTGCGCCTCGATCAGCAGGCTGCGAGGGAAGCGGGTGCCGAGCAGGTCGACGATCTGACCGATCTCCTTTTCTAAGTTCACGGCCAGTCCGGCCTTCTCCCTGCGCAGCTTGCCGAGATGATTCTGGGCGTTGCGCAGCAGCATAGGGAACACGCTGGCGGGCGTGGCCGAGGCCGCGCCGTAGTAGCGGTCGCGAATGGTGGCGTTGAGCTGGCCGCCGAGCGCGGCGCGCTGTACGTTCTCCAACGTGGAGAACAGTCGCCCAAGCAGATAGCCGGGGTCGGTGTTGCCGGGTTCGAGACTCACGGGTGGTGCCCCCTTGTCGGTTGACGATCCTTGTTGTGCGCCCAGCCGCGCGTCGCGCGCCAGGACGGCCTTGCACAATGCAACGCGCAGCGGCGTGATCTGTCCGTCCGCGCGGAATCGCATGACAACCGTGCCGAGCACGCTGCGTGGATAGCGCGCGCCGGTGAAGATGGCGCGGGTCAATTCCCCCGCCAGCAACGGCGGGATGTCATCGGTTTTGGGCCGTCCCTTGTCGCCGTGGATCGGTGCGGTCTGGAGGGCGAGATACTGTGGTGTCGGTGGACGATTCCAGGCGCGCGGCTGCAGCGCGAGATCGTCGTGGTGATCGGCCAGGCGCTCGACGAAATTCGCGAGCGACTCGGTTTCCCAGAATCGGATCGACAGGCGTGAGGCGTTCGGTGCAAGGCCGAGCACGAAGACGCGGGTGGCGTCGTCGAGGTCAATGCCGAGTTCACGCAGCGGCCGCGCTTGTCGAATCTGTTCCAAGATGGCCTGCAGCCTTTGATTGGCCTGACCCTCCTGGAGTTCGTCGGCACCTGCGTCATCGGTGCCGAGGAAAGCAGCCAAGAGGTCTTCGGCGCGGGCGCTCTGTGCGTGGCTCTCGGCCCGTGCCCAGAACACGACGGTGGTGTCACCGATCTGCTTGCGGTGGCGCGAGCCACGGCGCAACAGATGATTGAGTGCGGTGGTATAGGCAAAGGCTGCCTGTTCGGATACAGGGGCGTTCTCGCCCTGGATCTTTCTGTACGAAGTGAAGGCGTCCAGATTGAAAGAAACGATGGACGCGCCGGAACTTTGCGCGCCACTCACGCCCTTGATGGCCGGATGCAGACGCGCCAGCGCTGCGTGCTCGCCAGTGACCAGACACATGCCGCGCGTACCGCCGCCAGCTTGGCTTTGCAATCGCTCACAGGCAGCGCGTGCGGCGCTGCGCTGATGCAAGTAGCGCTGTTCGCCGTCGAAACGGAAGACGATATTCGTATCCAGCATTGCCTCGCCGTGGCGTGCGAAATGTGGATCGTCTGCGAACTGCGCCGGTGTCCATCGGTCGAGGAACATCAGCAGCGCGCATAGGGCAGGATCGTCGCTATCGCCCAGTGTCTGGCGGTGCAGGGCCTTGAAGGCCTCGTGTTCCTCCGCGCTGCGCCTGCTGGTCGCGCTGACGCCGAGCGCGTAGCTGGTCTTGTCCCACAGGAAGTTTGACTTCACCGCCACCGTGCGCTTCTGCGGCTGGGGCACATCCAAGGGCCTGGAAACACGTCTCGCGCCGCCGTTGTCGTGTTCGTCGTGTACGTCCACGACACTGCCGTCGGTCGCCAGGACGATCGTGTAGCCGATCTTCTCCTGGCTGTAGCCGGGCGTTGCGATGCCGGAGTCCGGGTCCTCCAGGAGGCGCTGGTAATAGTCGGCGAGGGCGGACAGGATCATGCGTGCACTTCCCCATCGCCTGGCTGCGGCACCTCGACGCGGCCGTCGATCATGCGCGCGCGGAAGAATCGGGGGGTCATGCCGTCGGCGAAGTCGATGTCGTGCAGCATCCAGCCCAGGTCGCGTTCGCCAAGTATTGATGGATCGAGTGGGGGCAGCAGGTAATCCCCCTCGACCAGCGCGAAGTGGGCGGAAAATTCGCGCG
This sequence comes from Luteimonas sp. TWI382, assembly GCF_039674545.1. Lineage (NCBI taxonomy): Bacteria > Pseudomonadati > Pseudomonadota > Gammaproteobacteria > Lysobacterales > Lysobacteraceae > Luteimonas > Luteimonas sp. TWI382. Next base: position 272,937 of record NZ_JBDJNS010000002.1, on the reverse strand, counting down.
TCCCCAGGCATGGCGCCTGGAAACATTGCCCCCGCCGCGCGCGCCTGTTGAAGATGTCCAGATGCTTGCCGACGTTGTCGTCAGGTCCAGCCTTGTCCGTCAATTCGAAGTGCGCGGCAATGACGTAGTGCACATCACGCAGTACTGTGGCCGCGCGTTGCTGTCGATCTTCTTCGACGTAGTGGACCAGCCCGTCGGTACGGCCCGCTTTCATGGCCTTGCCGACGCTGGCTGCCGAAAGCTTGCTCCCGACCTCGTTCCGCCGGATCGACTCGAAACGGATCGGCTTGAGGACCTGGATGCTATCCACCACCCAGCGGATCGCCGGCTTCCAGTGGATCGCCTCGAGGATGCCGCGCGCTGCCGATGGCGTGATGACGTCGTAAGACACCCGCTCGACTTTCATTTCCGGGCGCGTGAACAACGCCCGCTCACCCCAGACGTGGAGCTTCACCCCGTAACTCATCCCTGTTTCCCCTGTCGCGGCTCGGCGCCGCTTTCGATACTACGAATGCCGATCTCGCAAGTTGAGACTCACGCGGCTTGACCATAATCGAAGGCGTGGCGCATGTCGTTGGCGCGCATGGTTTCCCAGCCCAGCATGGCCAATCCGACCGTCCGCGGGATCGGTTTGGCGCCGCTGCGGTAATAGGCCAGCATCCGGCGACTGATATCCAATGCGTGTGCGGCGGCCTCCAGGGTCAGGCCGTGATGCGACATCCAGGCCAGCAGTTGCTGGTGAGAGAAGCCACCAGCCTGCTCGATGGCCAGTGCGCGCAGGTTGTCGCTGGCCAAGCCGAGGTCTTCGTCGCCCGCGAACACGATGCCGCGCTGCCACTCGTCGAGGGCGGCCTGGGCAAAGACGGCGGGATCGGCCACGGGCGCGAGCGCAGGGTGGCGGGCAATGACGTCGCCCAGTTCCACATCGAAGCGCTGCCCGTCGGCGAAGGCAAGCGCAAGGCGGGAGGGGCCGGTGACGTCCAAGCGCGTGATGAAAAACTGCGACTGATTCATGGATTGAGCTCTTGCCACTTGGCGATGAGGGCGTTCGTACGGGTCTGGGCCCAGGCCAGGGCGTCGGCGAGTTCTTTACGCCGGATCGCACCCGACAAAACCCGCAGCGTGCGGATCTCGACAAGCGCCTCGCGTCCATCGTGCGTGCGTACGTGGAAATGTGGTGGCGCGTGATCTGCTGCGTACATCGTGATGGTGCAGCGCTGGAGGCGGACGAGAACAGGCATATGATAATAGTGCAATAGTTGCACTTATTGATGAATGCGGGGCAGCAGTCAGATGACGAGTCCAAGTGCATCAAGGAATTGCGGTTGCTCCCAGTGCAGACCGAATCGCGCGTCGTACAGCCGAGGATTGACCAAGCGCACGAACTGATCGCCATACCGGTCGGGGGCCACCGCCGCGATGGCGTGGGACGCCCACAGCGCCTGGTACGCCTGCTCAGGCACCTGCACCAGCCAAGACTGGAGCTTGCGGGCGATTCCGGTAACGCCGACATCTCCGGCATGTTCCAACTGGCGCAATGTCTCGGCTACATCGGGTGCCTCGTCATGCTGGCCGGCGATGTAAGGCACGATGACCGGACGCATCGTGGTGCGGATCACCTTGAACCTGCGTGCGAGGGTCTCCATGGGCAGGCTGTCGATGGTGCAGTCGCGGAGCAGCGCCAGCAGGTCCTCCCGGTCGAGTCGGCCGTCGCCCAGCCGCCAGTACAGTTCACGGAAGTAGGCGGTGACCGCGTCTATCGCCAGCAGATCGTTGCGATGGGCACGCTCGACGCTGCGGAAGACCTCCGCGAACAGCTTGAGTTCCTTTGGCGGCGCCCAGTCCGGGTTGCTTGGATCGAACACCAGGACCTCGCTGGCGTCGATGTCCCATTCCTTGTTGCGGTTACAGCGGCCCGCAGCCTGCGCGATCGCGTCCAGGCCGGCTTCGGCGCGAAGGACGGTCGGGAAGGAGACATCGACGCCCGCCTCGATCAGGCTGGTCGAGACCAGCCGGCATGGTTGCCCGTCCGACAGCAGGCTGCGCACGTCGGCGAGCACGGCACTGCGGTGCCGGGCGTGCATCAGCGTGGTCAGATGACGCGCCCCGGGATGCTCACCAATGGCTTCGAACAGATGCCGCGCGTGGCGGCGGTTGTTCACGATGCACAGCACCTGTTCTCGTCGATGCAGATGATCGGCGAGGGCGTCATCGTCCAGAACGCCGGCGTGGCGCACGCGCACTCGACGCAGGCGTTCGTACAGTGCGGGCGGGTCGGGCGCGAGTTCACGTACGGCCTCCAGCCCGTCCTTGAAGCCGTGGGACCGCGTCAATGCAGGCTGGGTGGCGGTGCACAGCACTGGGCTGACCCGGTAGTTGCGCGCCAGTTCGTCCAGCAGCGCCACGCACGGGCGCAATGATTCCAGCGGCAGGGTCTGGGCTTCGTCTAGGATCACTACGCTGCCCGCGATGTTGTGCAGCTTGCGGCAGCGCGCAGGGCGATCGGCGAACAGGCTCTCGAAGAACTGCACGGCAGTGGTGACGACGATCGGGGCGTCCCAGTTTTCCATCGCAAGGCGACGCTTGGCGATCGACTGCGGTGCCTTGCCCGGGTCGTCGAAGAACGCGCCGTGATGCTCCAGCACGACGTCGTCGTCGCCGAGCTCGCCGAGCGCATGACGAAACACCCGCGCAGTCTGCTCGATGATGCTGGTGAACGGGATCACGTAGATCACCCGGCGCAGCCCGTGGGCGATGGCGTGGTCCAGCGCGAACGCCAGCGAGGCCAGCGTCTTGCCGCCGCCGGTGGGGACGGTCAGCGAGAACTGGCCTGGATCGAGCCCGGCCTTGGTGCGGACGTCGTGCAGAATGCGGGCGCGTATCGGATTGATACCGCCTTCTGTCGGAAACTTGGCGAGGTGGGCATCCAGGCGTTCCCGCAGTTGGTGCAGCGACGGCTTGTGGCCGGTCTCGGCCTCGCGCAAGGGACGGGCCTTGATGCGGCGGTAGAAATCGTCCGTATCGACGAAGTCTGCATCGACCAGGCACGAGAAGAGCATCCTGGCGAGCAGGGACAATTGGAAAATCCGGCGCTTCGGATCGGGGTGCGGGACGAATCCATCGGGAAGCGGCAAGGTGGCCGGCAGTTGGACCTCCTGATCCCAGTCTGGCAGCAGCGGTGGCAATGAGTACGCATCGGAAAGCCGCTCATGCAGCGAAGTGCGCGACTGATCCTCCTGCCCCGGTCGACCATTCGCGAGTCCGGCATGATGCCCGGCGATGCCGTAGGCCATCAGCGAGCCCAGGTTGCCGTAGCGTTGTCGAGCGATGCGTGCGCCCCAAGTGGCATGGTCGACGCGCGCCGGATCGCCACTCAGACGAGCCTGGAACGCATTGGTGTACTTACCCAGATCGTGCAACTGACCGGCGGCGCGAGCCAATGGCCGGGCGTTGAATGCGGCGGCGTACTCGCCCGCACGTGCGCCGACCGCCTCCAAGTGCGCATCCAGAGCCTGCCAATCAGAGCGATCGACAGACTCTGTGGAATGCGCGTAGAAACGCCGCGAACGCGTCATGTCCTGCTCCCACTGCCGGATTTCCGGCTTCGATCCATCTTGCATCCCCGCGTCGCAAGGATCGAGATCGACGTGCCGGAGAGAGAGCCTCCGCCGCGCTTACCGCTCGTGCCGCCAGTTCACCGAGCCGCGGTTCTCCAGCGTGCTCGACTCGATCTCGACATCGAAGCCGCGGCTGAGCAGGTACTTGAGCGTCAGCACTTGACCTGTGCCCAGCAGCGACACGCCGAAGCCGACATACAGCCGCGGCGAGAGCTGCTTGCCCACGCCCAGCACGCTGCCGCCGAGCGCACGCGACTGGCTGATGCCGGCACTGTCGAGCCCGATCTTGCTGCCGAGCTGGCCTGCGATCAGGTCGCCGCCGGCATTGAGCGCAGCGGCGGCGGCATCGAGTTGCTGGCCCTCGGCGCTGGTCAGGCTGGAGGCCGAGCGGCCCAGCACCAGGTAGGACAGTGCCTGGGAATCGTCGCTGGACGGGTCGGTCCAGACATTGACCTGGGGCGAGGAGGCCCGGCCGCTGACGTCGATGCCGGCGGTGATGTCCTCGGCGTCGATGCGGCGTTCGGCGCGCACATCGAGCACCGGGTCGGCCACCGGGCTGTTGTTGAAGACCAGATTGCCGCGGGTCACCTTCAGTTCCTGGCCGTAGGCCTTGTAGCGGCCGTCGACCGACAGGCGACCGTTGCCGGTCATCTCGCGCCCCGGCACCGCGCGCACGCGCAGTTCGCCGCGCATGCGGCCATCGAATCCGAAGCCGCGCAGGCCGACGTTCTCGCCCACGCCCACCGTCAGGTCGAGTGCCAGCGACGAGGCGGTCCCGCTGTCGTCGGGATCGATGGGATCGAGCACGACCACGTCGGGCGAGGCCGACACGCCCTCGCTCAGGCGCTCGAGATCGAGCAGCGCGACATCGACGAACACCTTGCCGGTGACATTGAGCGGTTGCTGCGCCGCATAGCGCACGGTGATGTCGGGCGAGGCGATGATGTGCATGTCGCTCGTGTCGGCCGCGAGCACGTCGGTGCCGCGCAGGTTGAGCTCCAGCGGCGTCGCCTCGCCGCGCCAGTCCAGCCGGCCGTCGATGTCGAGCGTGCCCTTGCCCGAACGCACGTTGCCACTGATGCGGGCGGTGCCGTCGGGCAGCGCGTCGAGCCCGACGTTGCCGTCTTCGAGCGCGATCGCCAGCGAGGGAATCTCGGTTGTGAAATCGCTCAGCCGTGCCTGCCCGCCGATCGTCGGCTGCGCGCGGGTGCCGCCCAGCTGGATGTCGGCGGTCAGGCGGCCTTTGGGCTCGACGATGTCGGGCGAGAACAGCTCGACGAACGTCAGGTCCTCGATATGGGCGACCAGCGAACCGGACAGCGGCGAATACGCATCCCAGCCGTTGGTGACCTGCGCCTGGATGCGGCCGACCTCGTTGAGCGTTGTCGTCAGGCGCGCGCTGAGCCGGTTGGCGTCGAACTCGGCATCGAGCGCGAGATCGTCGTAGGTGATGACGTCGTTGCGTGCGCGCTCGGACGTGCGCACGCCGCCGCTGGCCGAACGCACGCTGGCGCTGCCGGCAAAGCCGTTGCCGACTGGGCGTGCGCGACCTTCGAGCGCGATCTCGCCGCGCAGTACGAACGCCTGCCCGCCGTCCTGCTCGGGCAGATAGGGCGTCGCGAGCGCCAGTGGCAGGCGGTCGCCGCGTACGCTGACGCCCTGGCGCGGCCAGTCCGCACTGGCGCACAGCGAGCCGCCGCCGCTGGAGGCAAAGCAACTTTCCGACAGCGTGATGCGCGTCCCGGCCTGGGCGAACCGCGCGGGCGCCTGCAGCGCCCAGCTCGCGCCTGTCGTCGGCGCCAGGCGCAGCGTGGCCAGCGTGCCCTGCCAGCCGCCGCTGCGCTGGGTCGCCTCGCCCGACAGCGACAGCGTGCCGATCTCACCGCGCGCGTCGGCCTGCAATTGCAGCGCGGTGATCGCGCCACGTGCCGACACCTGGACCGCGTCCAAGGCGACACCGGCCTGCACGCCGCTGGCCGAGACTTCCAGCGTGCCGGCATCGCTGCGCCACGGCAGGCGGCCGTCGATCCGTGCGCTGGCTGCGGCGTAGTCGCCGAAACGCAGCGCAGTGCCGGTGAGGTCGGCCGCGATGTCGGGCGCGGTGCGTGCGCCGGTGGCCCGCAGCGTGCCGCGCAGCGTGCCCCCGCCCTGGGGCAGGAAATCGGCTAACTGCAACGGCGCCAGTTCGGCGTCGATGTCCAGGGTGTCGGCGACCTTGGCGCGCGCGTCCACGCGGCTGCCACCCAGCGTCAGCGCGACCTCGCCCTCGAAATCGCTGCGTCCGGCCTCGCCCGCGTCGCTGGCCGGCCCGTGCATCGCGAACGTCGCACGGCCGTCCAGCCGCCGGCCGCGCAGCGTGCCGCCGAGCTGGTCGGCCTCGACGGCCACGTCCAGGCCGCCGTCGTCGCGGGTGTTGCCGGTCGTGGCGAAGCGGCCGTCGACTGCGCCCTTCCAGTCGCGGGCGAAATAGCCCGGATCGAAGCCGGCCAGGGTCGCGGCGATCTCCCATTGCAAGGCCGGCGCCCAGGCCACGTCGCCGGTCGCATCGAGCGTGCCGGTCGGCATCTCGACGTGCGCGGTGTGCAGGCGCATGCGCTCCGAGTCGCCGCGGCCGTCGAAATCGACGCGTGCGCGCAGGCCATCGCGTTCGATCCCCGCCTTGCCGATCGCCGCCCACGCCGCGGTGCTGCCGGCGATGCCCAGATCGGCATCGGCGAGGATCGGCGGCGCAGGGTCGGCGCTGTCGGGGTCGGCGCCGAACTGCAGGCCGCGCGCGTTGACCGCGAAGCGGAACCGCACATCGCCGGGCTCGGCGACATCGGCGTGGCCGCGCAGCGTCACCCGCCCGTCGAAGGCGTCGACCACCAGCCGTTCGACGTCCAGGCGCTGGTCCTCGAGCCGGAGCTTGGAGGGCTGCAGCACCACCGCCAGCGGCGCGGCATCGGGTTCGCCGATCGTGACCTTGCCTTGCAGCGTGGCTGCACCGCCGGTGCCGTCGGCGCGCAGGTCGAAGGCCAGCGGCGTGCCCGGCTCGCCATTGCCGAGCAGCAGCGACGGATCGAGCCGCGTGGTGTCGGCGCGCAGCGCCCAGCCCGGATCGTCGCGACCGCGCAGCGTGATCAGCGCGCGCAGCGGCGCCGGCGCGTGGCCGATCGCCGCGATGTCCAGATGCGCCAGATCGCCGCGCGCGACCAGGCCGATGCGCGGCCGCGTGCGTCCGGGCGGTGCCGGCATCAGCGCGCTGGCGGTCAGGTCCATCCGGTAGTCGTCGTCCGGTGAGTACACCCCGTCTGCGGTGAACCGGCCGCGGTCGCTGTCGACGACGATCCCGGTCAGCCGCAGCTCACCCTGTTGCGCATCGAGTCCGCCGCGCAGCGTGCGGATATCGATCATCGGCTCGCCCATGCGCGTGACCCGGAAGCCGTCGACGCGGATCGTGTCGGCCTGCAGCGACAGCGGCAGGTCGATGCGCGGCAGCGAATCGGGCCAGCGCGGCAGCTCGAACGGCGTGTCGACCGGCGCCGGCAGTTCCAGCACCGCCTGGTCGACATCGAGCACATCCAGGCGCAGGCGCCGGCCGACCAGCGGCATCAGCGCCGGGTCGATAGTCACGCGTGCGGCGGTGAAGGTCAGCACCCTCGGCTCCTCGCACTGCCCGTAGGGCACCGGCTTTTCCTCGACGTCCGGACAGCTGCGCTGCACGTAGCGCACGTCGTACATCGTCAGTGGTCCCGACGCGGGGCCCTCGGCCGCGCGCCAGGTCAGCTCGGTGCCGGCCGGCAGACGAGCGGCGATCTGGTTGAGCAGGAAGTCGCGGCCGCCGAACGTGGTCAACAGCCACCACACCAGGCCGACGACCAGCACCGCCAGCACGGCGACGCCGATCGCGCTGCGGATCGCCAGCTTGCGTCTGCGCGCGCGTCGGCGCTGGCGCAGTTCGGCGATGCGCGCCTCGCGCGCTTCGGGGGTCAGGTCGTCGGGCAGGCGGTCGCGCCGGAAAGCCATTTCAGAACTCCGCGCCGATGCTCAGGCCGATGGTGAAGGCCGAATCGGGATTGTCGAGGCCGCGACCGAGGTCGAGCTTCAACGGGCCGACCGGCGATTTGTAGCGTGCGCCGATGCCCACACCGGTGCGCCAGTTCGGCGAGGTGCCGTCGAACGCGTCGCCGCTGTCGACGAACACCGCCGCGCCGATCGTCTCGGTGAAGTAGCGCTCGAACTCGACGCTGGCCGTCACCACGTTCTTGGCGCCCAGCGCATAGGCCTTGCGGCCGTCGCGTGCGGGAATCCGCGGCCCGACCTCGCGCCAATCGTAGCCGCGGATGCTGCGGTCGCCGCCGGCGTAGAAGCGCAGGCTCGGCGGCATCGCAACCAACGCATTGGTGAAGGTGTGGCCGAGCTCGCCGCGGACGATCAGCCGGCTCGATTCGCCGATGCCGCGGAACCAGCTCGCACGCGCATGCAGCTGGGTGAACGTCGCGTCCGAGGCCGCGCCCTCGATGCCGCCGCGCAGCATCACCGAGCCGCCGATGCCGGCAGTCGGGAACAGCCGGTCGTCGACGTCGATGTACTCGGCGCGCAGCGAGGGATAGGCGAACGTGGCGTAGCGGTACAGCGCGCCTGCGAACTCGTCGTCCGGGGCGACCGGGGTGTCGGGGTCTTCCTCGGGCGCGTAGGCCCAGCGCTCGCGCAACAGATGCAGCGAGGCGATCAGGTTCAGGCGGTCGTTGTACTGGCCGCTGCGGCTGCCGACCAGTTCGACGCGGCGCGAATCGATGTAGTCGGTCTGCTCGTCGGCAGCCTGCAGGCTGGCGGTGTACCAGCCGTCGAGCCAGGCGAACGCGGGAATGCGGTACTGCAGCGTCAGGGTCTTGCGGCGTTGCGCGTAGTCGAGTTGCGCCAGTGCCTTGTGGCCGCGCATGTTGACGTAGCGGCGCTCGACGCCGAGCCGGATGCCCGCACCGCTGTCGGTGCCGTAGCTCACGCCGGAGGTGTAGATGCTGCGCTTGGCCGGCGTCAGCGACACCTCGATCGGCACCTCGCGCTCGGCATTGGCATCCTCGACCTTCGGCTCGATGTCGATCGTGGAGAAGTAGTCGAGTCGCGAGAGCGATGTGCGCAGGCGGTCGAGACGACCCTGGTGGTAGTAGCTGCCTTCGTCCCAGTAGACCAGCCGTTCGAGCAGTTCGTCGTTGACGACGGGTTCGGGCGACTGCTTGAAGATCGTCGGGCCCATGTTGTAGCGCTCGCCGCTGGTCCACACCAGATCGATGTCGGCGGCGTGGTCGGCGCGGGTGATCTCGACGCGGCGCGATGCGAATTCGGCGTCGAAGTAGCCGCGCTCGCTGAGGCGGCGGCTGAGCCGGTTGCGGCTGCCGTCGTAGTCGGCGTGGTTGAACACACCGCCTTCGCCGGGCACGAAGCTCGCGACGTCGCGCGCCAGGTAGCGGTCCTGACCGCCGGGGCCGATGATCGCGATATCGCGATTGCGCACGCGCACCGGCTGGCCGGGGTCGACGACGATGCGGACCGCGAAGATGTTCTCCTTGCGTTCGCGTTGCACGTCGATCGTCGGCGAGTAGTAACCGAACGGCTCGAGCGCCTTGCGCGTCTGCGATTCGGCCTCGCGGATCAGATAGGCCATGCGCCGCCCGGACACGTCCTTGCCGATCGCGTCGTACAGCGCCAGCGAGACGCGCACGTTCTCGGTCATCTCCTCGTCGAGGCCGGAAATGTCGACACGATCGACACGCGCGGCCTGCGCCGCAGCCGACGAGAATACGAGAACGGTGGCGGCGAGGCACAACGGAAAGCGAGGCATCGGGCGAGGATACCCGGTGCGCGTCAAGAGTCGATTAACGTCGCGCGCGCCCGTGCGGCTCCACTCAAGCCGACAGGTGCCCGATCGCCGCAACGCTGCCCAGGCGGTCGGCCAGCCCCTGCAGCAGGGCCAGGCGGTTGCCGCGCAGCGCCGGGTCGTCGACGTTGACCATCACCGCGTCGAAGAACGCATCGACCTGCGGACGCAGCCGTGCCAGCCGCGTCAGCGCAGCGACGTAGTCACCCTGGGCCAGGGCCGGCCCGGTCTCGCCGTGCGCGGCCGCAACGGCCTCGGCCAGTGCCGCTTCGGCGGGCTCGCGCAGCAGTGCGGCGTCCACGGCGCCGGGAGTCGCGTCATCGGCCTTGCGCAGGATGTTGCGGATGCGCTTGTCGGCCGCGGCCAGCGCGGCGGCTTCGGGCAACTGCGCGAAGGTGCCGATCGCATCGATGCGCCGGTCGAGGTCGTACAGCGAGGCCGGGCGCAGCGCGGCGACCGCGGCGAGGTGCGCGGCCGGCACGCCGCGGTCGGCGTAGTAGCCCTTCAGGCGCTCGAGCACGAAGTCGTACAGCTCACCCGCATCGGCCGACACGGTGGCGCCGTCCTTGCCGGTCGGCAACGCGCCGACGCGCTCGACCGCCGTGGCGAGCAGTCGATGCAGGTCGAGGTCGAAGCCGCTTTCGATCAGCGTGCGCGCCAGCCCCAGCGCGGTGCGGCGCAGCGCGAACGGGTCCTTGTTGCCGGTCGGCTTGAGGCCGGCGGCAAAACCGCCGGCCAGTGTGTCCAGACGCTCGGCGATCGCCAGCACCTTGCCCAGCGTCGAGAGCGCGATGTCGTCGCCGGCAAAGCGCGGCTGCCAGGCCTCGTCGATCGCGTTCGCCAGCGCACTGCGGTCGTCGTCGGACAAGCCCGCCAGCGCCGGGTCGTGCCGGGCGTAGTCCCGTCCGGCGATGCCCTGCAGCTCCGGAAACTCGCCGACCATCCGCGATTGCAGATCGGCCTTCGACAGCAGCGCCGCGCGCTGCGCGAGGTCGGCATCGACGCCGACCTGCGGCGCGATCGCCTGCGCCAGCGCCGCCACCCGCGCCACCTTGTCGGCGATGCTGCCCAGCTTGGCCTGGTAGGTCACCGTCCGCAGGCCCTCGTTCATCGCCGACAGGCCCTGCTTGAGGTCTTCGTCGAAGAAGAACTTGGCATCGGCGAAGCGCGGACGGATCACGCGCTCGTAGCCCTTGGCGACCTCGGGCGGGTCCTTGGAGACGATATTGGCGATGCCGATGAAATGCTCGGTCAGCCGGCCGTCGCGCAGGACCGGGAAGAACTTCTGGTTCGCTTCCATCGTCGCGATCAGCGCCTCCTGAGGCACCGCAAGGAACGCGGGCTCGAACGTACACGCCACCGCGCTCGGCCATTCGACCAGGCAGTTCACCTGCTCGAGATTGTCGGCCTCGATGCGCGCGTGGCCGCCGACCGCATGCGCCGCGGTCTCGACCGCATCGGCGATCGTCCGGCGCCGGGCATCGGGATCGACCAGCACCGAGGCTGTACGCAGCATCTCGACGTAGTCGCCCGGGGCGGCGATGGCCACCGGCGCATCGTGCATGAAGCGGTGGCCGCGGCTGTCGCGGCCGGCGCGGGCGCCGAACAGCTCGGCGTCCACGACCGTATCGCCGTGCAGCGCCACCAGCCAGTGCACCGGGCGTGCGAACGCGTAGGCGTGGGCGCCCCAGCGCATGGGCTTTGGGATCGGCATCGCGGCGATCGCCTCGCGCAGTACCTCGGGCAGCAGCGCGGCGGTGGTCGCGCCGGCGGTCACCGTGCGATGCACGAAGCGCTCGCCCTTGGCGTCGGTGGTCTTCTCCAGTGCGGTCCAGGCGACGCCGGCCTTCGCGGCGAAGCCCTGCAGCGCCTTGGTCGGCTGGCCGTCGGCATCGAGCGCGATATTGAGATACGGCCCCAGCACCTCGCCGCGCTGTTCGGGCTGCTCGGCAGCGACGCCGGGCAGCAGCACCGCCAGGCGCCGCGGCGTGTACAGCGGCTTGGCATCGCCGCGGACCACGTTGATGCCGCGCTTGTCCAGCGCCGCGATCACACCGTCGAAGAACGCCTGGGCCAGGCCGGGCAACGCCTTGACCGGCAGTTCTTCGGTGCCCAGTTCGATCAGCAGGGGCTTGATGTCGGTCATGCGGAAGGACCCTTTCTCTTTTCGCCCGCCGTGCCCGCGGTGCGGGGGAGGGCCGTGTCGACCGCCGGACGGCGGATCATGGAACGTCGTGACGCGCAGCGGCCCGGGGGCAGGCTCAGACCGCGGCGTCGCGCTTGAGCCGCGGGAACCCGAGCTTCTCGCGCTGCGCGTAATAGGCCTTGGCGACCGCCTGGGCCAGCGTGCGCACGCGCAGGATGTAACGCTGGCGTTCGGTGACACTGATCGCACGGCGCGCGTCGAGCAGGTTGAAACTGTGGCTGGCCTTGCAGACCTGCTCGTAGGCCGGCAGCGGCAGGCCGATCTCGACGAGCTTGAGCGCCTCGGCCTCGCAATGGTCGAAGCGATGGAACAGCTCGGCGACGTCGGCGTGCTCGAAGTTGTAGGTGCTCTGCTCGACCTCGTTCTGGTGGTAGACGTCGCGGTAGGTCACCGGCGTGCCGTCGGGGCCGTGGGTCCAGACAATGTCGAACACGTTGTCGACGTTCTGCAGATACATGCACAGGCGTTCGAGCCCGTAGGTGATCTCGCCCAGCACCGGACGGCATTCCAGCCCGCCGGCCTGCTGGAAATAGGTGAACTGGGTCACCTCCATGCCGTTGAGCCAGACCTCCCAGCCCAGGCCCCAGGCGCCGAGTGTCGGCGATTCCCAGTTGTCTTCGACCAGCCGCAGGTCGTGCACCTGCGGGTCGATGCCCAGCTCGCGCAGCGAGCCGAAGTACAGCTCGACGATGTTGTCGGGATTGGGCTTGAGCGCGACCTGGTACTGGTAATAACGCTGCAGGCGGTTGGGATTGTCGCCGTAGCGGCCGTCGGTGGGGCGGCGGCAGGGCTGCACGTACGCCGCGTTCCACGGCTCGGGGCCGAGCGCTTGCAGGAACGTGGCCGGATGGAAGGTGCCCGCGCCGACCTCCAGGTCCAGCGGCTGGATCAGCACGCAGCCCTGACGGGCCCAATAGGTGTTGAGCGTGAGGATCAGCTCCTGGAACGTCGGTCCGGTCATCGGAGTGGGCGTGGCGGCGGCGCGCTAGTATAGCGGTCCACGCCATGCCGCCCGCCGCGCCAGGCGGCCGCGGCCACGGAGGAACAGGCTTGAACGACCCCCGGATGCCGCCGTCGTCCGCAGGCCATGAGGCCGGCGCGCCCGCCGCGCGGCTGCCGCCCGGGCGGTTGACGTTCGAGCCGGTCGTCGCCGCGCTGGTCGCCGACGGCCTGCTGGCACCGGCCGACGCCGAGCGCGCGCGTGTGGGCGGGCGCGCGACCCGCGGCCTGGAGGCGGTGCATCCGCTGGTGCTGTTGGCCAATCTCAAGCTGCCTTCGGCGTTGCGCCCCGGGCGTGAGTTGGGTCTGGAAGCGTTGACCCAATGGCTGGCGCAGCGCACCGGGCACGCGTATCTGCGCATCGACCCGACCAAGATCGTCGTGGCCGATGTGACCGACCTGGTTTCGCACGCCTATGCCCGCCGGCATCGCATCCTGCCTGTCGAGGTCACCCCCCAGCACGCGCGCATCGCGACCAGCGAACCGCTGGCGCTCGACTGGCTGCCCGATCTGCAGCGCCTGCTGCGTCGGGACATCGACCTGGTCGTCGCCAATCCGCTCGACCTGCATCGCTACACGATGGAGTTCTTCGGGGTCACGCGTTCGGTGCGCGGCGCGCGCGACCTGCGCGACGGGGGCGGCAGCGCGCCGTCGTTCGAGCAGTTGGTCGAACTCGGCCGCTCGGGCGACGTCAACGCCGACGACCAGCACATCGTGCACATCGTCGACTGGCTGCTGCAGTACGCCTACGAGCAGCGCGCCTCGGACATCCACCTCGAGCCGCGCCGCGACGTCGGCCGCGTGCGCTTCCGCATCGACGGCGTGCTGCACAAGGTGTTCGAAATGCCGCCGCCGGTGATGACCGCTGCGGTCAGCCGCATCAAGGTGCTCGGGCGCATGGACCTGGCCGAGCGTCGGCGGCCGCAGGACGGCCGCATCAAGACCCGCTCGCCGGGCGGGCGCGAGGTCGAGATGCGCCTGTCGACGATGCCCACCGCATTCGGCGAGAAGTGCGTGATGCGCATCTTCGATCCCGACACCGCCTTCAAGACGATCGCGCAGTTGGGGTTCGACGATGGCGAGGCGACGGCCTGGAACGCGCTGGTGCAGCGCCCGCACGGCATCGTGCTGGTCACAGGCCCGACCGGCTCGGGCAAGACCACGACGCTGTACTCGACGCTGCGCGCGTTGGCCACGCCCGACGTCAACGTGTGCACGGTCGAGGACCCGATCGAAATGGTCGCCGTCGAGCTCAACCAGATGCAGGTGCACGCCGCGATCGACCTGACCTTCGCCCAGGGCGTGCGCACGCTGCTGCGCCAGGACCCGGACATCATCATGATCGGCGAGATCCGCGATCTGGACACCGCGCAGATGGCGGTGCAGGCCGCGCTGACCGGCCACCTGGTGCTCTCGACGCTGCACACCAATGACGCGCCGTCGGCGATCACGCGGCTCCTCGATCTGGGGCTGCCGCACTACCTGATCGCGTCCACCCTCAATGGCGTGCTCGCCCAGCGCCTGGTGCGCACGCTGTGCCCGCACTGCCGGAGCGCGCGCGCAGTCGACCCGGACGGCTGGCGCGCGCTGGTCGGCCCCGACGGACCGCCACCGCCGGCGCAGGCCTGTGGTCCGGTCGGCTGCCTGGAATGCCGCAACACCGGCTACCTCGGCCGCGTCGGTCTTTACGAACTGATGCCGGTGACACCGGCGCTGCGGGCATTGATCCAGCCGGAGATGTCCCTGGCCGGTTTTGCCCACGCAGCAGTCGTCGCCGGCCTGCGCACCTTGCGGATGGCCGGCGCGGAGAAGGTCGCGCAGGGGCTGACGACGGTCGAGGAAGTGATGGCGGTGCTGCCGCCACGCGAGTAGACGCGCCGGCTCGGCCCCACCCGGCGCGCTGCGCACGCCGACCTCCCTTGCGGGCGGGGGGGGGTGAGATCTCGACGCAGCGTCCTGCCGGCTCGCGACGCACCGCGCCTTCTCCTGTTTCAAGACGGGAAGAGGCGGGGATGGGCGCTTTTCAGCGTTGAGTCGCTACGCTTGCGCTTCCATCCACGCGCTCACACCACGATGGCTTCCGATCTCCCCATCCTGATCCTGCAAACTGGACGGCCGGTCCCGTCGATGCGTCGCTATGGCGGCTTCGCGCACTGGATCCGGGTCGCGGCCGGGCTGGCGCGCGATCAGGTCGCGGTGGTCGATGTCGAAGGCGGTGCGGCATTGCCGCCGGCCGACGCGGTGCGGGCGACGATCGTCACCGGCTCGGGCGCGATGGTCACCGACCGCGCCCAGTGGAGCGAGCGCAGTGCGGTCTGGCTGCGCGATGCCGCGCAGGCGGGCATGCCGCTGCTGGGCATCTGCTACGGCCACCAGCTGATCGCCCACGCGCTCGGCGGCGAGGTCGGCGCCAATCCCGGCGGGCGCGAGATGGGCACGGTGGAGATCGAGACGCTGGCCGCCGCCAGCGACGATCCGCTGTTCCGCGGCTTGCCGCCGCGGTTCGCCGCGCAGGTCACGCACCTGCAGAGCGCGCTGGCGCTGCCCGCAGGTGCGGTGCCGCTCGCCCGCTCGGCGCTCGAGCCGCACCATGCCTTCCGCTGGGGCGAGCGGGTCTGGGGCGTGCAGTTCCATCCCGAGTTCAGCGCCACGCACATGCGCGGCTACATCCGCGCCCGGGCGCAGCCGCTGCGCGAGGAGGCCGCCGATCCGGCGGCGATGCTGGCCGCGGTACGGGCCGCGCCGCATGCGCGCACGGTGCTGCGGCGCTTCGCGGCCGTCTGCGCTCTGCCACCGAGGCCAGCGGTCGGTGAGCGGCGCTGACCACGTAACAGTGGCGGCTTGGCGTGCGGCCTGCGCGCCGCGTGCATCGGCACTGCAGTACGATGGCCGGCCTCGTGGCACGACGCCACGTGCGGAACGGGAAGCAGCGGGATGACGATTCGGAGCGTGGGAGCGGGCCACGGCTGGCAGTGGCTGGTGCAGGCGGTCAACGTCGGCCGCGGCAATCCCCGGGCGGTGTACGGCGCGGTGGCCATCGTGTCGCTGCTGGCGTTGCTGCCCAGCGTGCTGCAGTTGGTGCTGCAGCTCGCATTCGGGCTCGATGCGCAGTCGCAACTGATGCTGATCGGCGCGCTCTCGCTGGTCTCGATCCTGGTCTACCCGCTGCTGATCGGCGGCGTGTTGCGGGTCATCGATGCGGTCGAGCATGGCCGGCCGGCACGACCGGGCGACCTGTTCTCGGTGTTCTCGGTCGGTGCCGGGCGTCTGGTCGGGTTCGGGCTGTTGATGGGCGCGCTGTACATCGCCACGTTCTACACGCTGGTCAGCCTGTTCGGCGACGGCGTGCCGGAGTGGTACCTGGAGATCATGACGATCACCCAGGAGATGGGCGCCAGCCAGACCCCGCCGTCCGCGCCGCCCGAGCTGCCGGTGCCGCCGGCGGGGATCGGTCCGTTGATGGCGCTGGGCCTGCTGTTTGGCATGTTCTATGCGACCGTCTATGCGATCGGGCTGGGCCAGGTCGCGCTGGGCGGGCGCAGCGTGTTCGCGGCGTTCGGCGATGGCGTGCTGGCCACGCTCAAGAACGTACTGCCGGTGTTGGTGATCGCTGCGCTGGCGATGGCGGGCGGTTTTGCGCTGATCCTGGTGTTCGGCGTGGTGGCGTCGCTGGTGACGATCGTCGCCGGGCTGCTGCATCCGGCGCTGGGCGCCTTCCTGGTGCTGCCGATGTACCTGGCGCTGCTGCTGGTGCTGTACGTGGTGATGTTCGGTGCGATGTACGTCATGTGGCGCGACATCTGCGGCGATGCCGCGGCGCCGGCCGGACCGCCCCCGGGCTCGACGATCGAACTGTAGGCCGACGCGGGCGCCTACAGCCCCAGCGTCGCGTCCAGCGCGGCGGTCACGCTGCGATCGACGGCGTGCATCAGCCAGGCCAGCAGCAGGAAGCAGGCCGGCAACTGCAGCGCCAGCCACAGCCGCACGGGCAGGGGCATCGGCCGCGCATCGACGCGGACCACGCGGGTCCCGGCGATCCGGTCGTGCAAGGCTTGGTGGCGCGGGGCGCGTCCGGCCAGCGCATGGCCGATGTTGAGGCTGGCCCACGACAGCAGGCCGGCCGCCTGGCGCAGCGTCGCGCGCACGGGGCCGGGCGGCAGGCCGTCGTCGTCGACCACGCGCAGGCCCAGCAGGCGCTTGCCTGGTGTCGCCTGCCAGCGCGAGCCTTCGAATCCCGCGAACCAGAACAGGGCCAGCAGCGCAAATGCCAGCATCGGCGGCAGCAGCCAGGCGCTGACTGCGACCGACAACTGACCGACCGCGGCGTGCAGCGCAGGATCGGCCAGCCAGGTCCGGGCCAGCGCCGCCGGTGCGACGCCGCGGTCGGCGGCGTCGGCCATCGTGCCGGCCATCGTCAGGCTCAGTGCGTCGAGCGTCTCGCCGCAGGCGGCCAGCCCCGCGCACAGGCGGCGATGCAGCAGTGCGACGACGACCACGGCGATCGCGGCCGCGTCCAGCGACCAGGCCGCATAGCGGCGCGGCAGCGACGTCGGCGCGCCCGCGCTCATGCGCGGTCTTGCAGCGGGCCGGGCTTGGGCGCCAGCAATCGGGCGGCGATGATGCCGGCCTCGTAGAGCAGGCACATCGGCACGGCCAGCATCAGCTGGGAGACCACGTCGGGCGGGGTGATCACCGCCGCCAGCACGAACACGCCGACCACCGCGTAGCCGCGCGCCTCGCGCAACTGGTCGGTGGTCACCCAGCCCAGCAGCACCAGGATCACCAGCGCCACCGGCAACTCGAAGCTCAGGCCGAACGCCAGGAAGATCACCAGCACGAAGTTCAGGTAGGCGTTGATGTCGGTCATCATCGCCACGCCATCGGGGGTGACCAGAGTCAGGAACCGGAACACCGACGGCAAGACGAAGAAGAAGGCGAACGCGCAGCCGATGTAGAACAGCGCGACCGCCGAAGCCAGCAGCGGCAGCGCCAGCCGCTTCTCGCGCTTGTACAGGCCCGGCGCGACGAACGCCCAGGCCTGGTACAGCAGCCAGGGCATGGTCGCCACTAGCGCGGTGAAGAATGCGAGCTTGAGCGGCGCGAAGAACGGCGAGGCGACCTCGACCGCGATCAGGTGCGCGCCTTCGGGCAGCTTGTCGAGCAGCGGCTGGGCGAGCAGGCCGTACAGGCGATTGGCGAACGGCAGCAAGACCACCAGCACAATGCCGGTGCCGGCCAGGCCGCGCATCAGGCGCATGCGCAGCTCGATCAGGTGATCGACCAGGCTGCCCTCGCCTGCGTCGTCGTCAGCGTGCCGCGCCATCGCCGGCCTCCTGGGGGACGCGTGGGGGCGAGGTCGGATCGGCGGCGATCGCGCCTGGCGGCAGTGCAGGCATCTCGGGGTCGGCGGCGGGCGGGGGCGAGGCCTGCGCCTGGGGCGCGGCCGGGGGGCCGTGCACGCGCCGGGCCTCGTCGGCCAGTTCGGCGGCGCCGCGACGGACGGCGTCGAACTCGTCGCGCACCTTGCTCTGGGCATCGCGCAACTGGGTGCCGACATCGGCGATCGAACGTTGCGCGTCCTGGACGCTGCGCTTGAGCTCCTCGGCCTCGAGTTCGCGTTCCAGTTCGGCCTTGACCGAATGCCACTGGGTGCGCGCCCGGCGGACCCACAGCCCGGCGAAACGCGCGGCCTTGGGCAATCGCTCCGGGCCGAGCACGATCAACGCGACCACCGCGATGATCAGCAGTTCGCCGGACCCGATCCCGAACATCGTCGCGCGCGTCGACCCGCGATCAGCGCGGGGTGTGGTCTTCGCGTCGCGCGCGGTCGGCGGTCGACTCCGACTCCCGCGAACGGTCGTCGAGACGCTCGGGCGGCACATCGTCGTCGTGCATGCCCTTCTTGAAGCCCTTGACCGCCTCGCCGAGGTCGCGCCCGGCACCGCGCAGCCGCTTGGTGCCGAACACCAGCAGCACGACGAGCAGGACGATGAGCCAATGCCAGATGCTGAAACTGCCCATGGCGGGACCAGTCTGATTCGAGTGGACGGCTAGGATAGCGCACCGACCACGCCCGCCGGCCTCACGCGCCGATGGAGCGCAAGCCCGGCGGTGCTTACGGCAGCGGTTCGACCTGCGCGGGCTGGTCGTTGACGGTCTCGAAGGGCTGCGGCGTCGGGTCGTAGGACTGCGCCGGCAGCGTGGTCGCCTCGGGGACGCCCTGAATCCGCGGCGCCGGCTGCGCGGCACCCGAGGCCACGGCGGCGCCGCCGCGGGCCACGCGCGCGGTGGCGCTGGCCTCTTCCAGGCGATCGCGGAAATCGACGATCGCGCTTGACGGCGCCTGACCGGGCCGGTTCTCGAGAATCGCGCGCGGCGTGGTGGTGTTGCCATAGACCGCGACATTGGCCTCGTCGTCGATCGACAGCACCGCGCCGTCGAGCGCGACGCCGGCAAACAGGCCGCGTGCACGCGACCACGACCAGATCTCGGCCTTGAGCTGGCCATCGGTCAGCGCCGCCGCATTGCGGCCCACCGGACCGGCGGCGACGCCGGCATCGGCGCCCAGGGTGAACTTGCCGTTGACGATCGATTCGAGACTGCGTTCGTTGCGGAACACCAGCACCACATCCGAAGACTGCACGCCCGCCTGCAGGCCGATGCTGCCGCCGGTGAGCTTGACGAAGGCGGGGTTGGACCAGGTGCCGTCGGCGGTGCGCACCGACAGCAGGCCATGACCACGACGACCGCCGATGACCAGGCCGGCCTTCACGGTGTCGGGAATCACGATGATCGCGCGGGCCTCGTCGAGCAGTTTGTCCGGGATGCCGGACTCGGGGATCGCCTGGATCTCGTTGAGCACGCGCACCGCATTCTGGGCCCGCGCGTCCTCCCGTGGACCTGCGAGAGCAGGGCCTGCGACGAGCGCGACGGCGAGACCGGCGATCAACAGGGAACGACGCGGGGACAGGCGCATGGAAGGCTCCGGAAAATGAGAAGGGGCGAGGGCGCAACGCGGCGCGGAGCGGCCGATTCAGGCTAGTGACGAGGCCATGAATCGTGCATGAGTTCGGCCGGCTGCGGCGCGGCGATCGTGTCGGCTGCATTGCGGCGGCCAGCCTGCCATCCTATGCGGATGTCCGCTCATCCGCTTCCGCCAGGCGCCGCGCCGGTCGCCACCGCCGTGCTGATCGTCAACCTCGGTACGCCCGATGCGCCCACCGCCGACGCGGTGCGGGCGTATCTGGACGAATTCCTGTCCGATCCGCGCGTGGTGCGCCTGCCGCGCTGGTTGTGGCTGCCGTTGTTGCGCCGGGTGATCCTGCCGCGACGCTCGCCCAAGGTCGCGCACAAGTACGCCGAGATCTGGCTCGATGGCGGCTCGCCGCTGGCGGTGTACACGCGTCGGCTGGCCGAGGCGGTCGATGCGCGGATGCCCGAGCTGCGTGTGGTCCACGCGATGCGCTACGGCCGCCCGGCGCTGGCGCCGACGATGCGCGCGCTGGCCGCCGAGGGCATCGGCCGGATCCTGGTGCTGCCGCTGTATCCACAGTATTCGACGACGACCACCGCCTCGGTCGCCGACCGCATCGCCGAAACCCCGATCGACGGCGTCGAGGTCCGCATGATCGAGGACTACGCACGCGACCCGGGCTGGCTGCAGGCGCTGGCCGCTTCGGTGCAGGCGCATCGCCAGGCGCATGGCCGGGGCGAGGTGTTGTTGTGCTCGTTCCACGGCATTCCCCAGCGCATCGTCGACCAGGGCGATCCCTACGCCGAGCGCTGCGAGGCGACGTTCCGCGGGCTGGTGGACGCCCTGGGCAGCGAAGCCGGCGACTGCCGCATGGCCTACCAGTCCCGTTTCGGCGCCGGCAAGTGGCTGCAGCCGGCGACCGATGCCACCCTGGTCGCGATGGCCAAGGCGGGCGTGCGCGAGGTCGATGTGCTGTGCCCGGGCTTTCCGGCCGACTGCCTGGAGACGCTCGAGGAAATCGCGATGCAGAACGCCGAGTTGTTCGTCGCCAACGGCGGCACGCGGCTGCGCTACATCCCCTGCCTCAACGACGCGCCCGCGCATGCCGACGCGATGGCGACGCTGCTGCGCCGCGAACTGGACACATGGGCATGACCGGCGCGGACTTCGCGCTGGAGATCGGTATCGGTACCGTCCGCGGCCTGCGCTTCGGAACCCTGGGCGCGCGCCGGGTGCTGGCGCTGCACGGCTGGCTCGACAACGCCGCGAGCTTCGGGCCGCTGGCCGCGCATCTGGACGGGCTCGATCTGGTCGCGCCCGACCTGCCCGGACACGGCCGCAGCGTGCACATGCCCAAGGGGACCGACTACACCTTCGTCGGCGCGGTGCACCAGGTGCTCGATATCGCCGATGCGCTGCAGTGGGACCGCTTCGCGCTGCTCGGACACTCGATGGGCGCGGGCATCGCCAGCCTGGTCGCCGCCGCGTGTCCGGAGCGGGTCGAGCGGCTGGTCGCGATCGAGGCGCTCGGGGCGTTGCCCGAGACCGAGGACAACACTGTCGTGCGGCTGCGCGAAGCGGTGACGTCCGCGCGTGGACTGGGCGAACGGCCCCTGCGCGTGTTTCCCGATCTCGATGCCCCGGTGCGTGCGCGCATGCGGGTCAATGCGCTGTCGGAAGGATCGGCGCGCCGGTTGGTCGAGCGCGGCGTGCAGGCCGTCGACGGCGGCCACGTGTGGTGCAGCGATCCGCGGCTGACCGTGCCGACCGCGGTGCGCATGACGCCCGGCCAGGTCGATGCGCTCGTGGCCGGCATCGACTGCCCGACCCGGGTGATCTATGCCGACCCACCGCAGGACTATCTGCCCGAGCCCGACCGCAGCCGCCGCGCGCGCCTGCTGCCCGATGGCGACCTGGTCGTGATCGCAGGCGGGCACCATCTGCACATGGAGCAGCCCGACGCGGTCGCCGCGGCGATCGGGGATTTCCTCCAGCATTGAGTCCCCTGCGGCGCGCGCGTCGCTCGGCGCTCACCCTGTCAGCAGCGTGTGCAGCGTGCCCTTGAGCCGTCGCCCTTCGCTGCGGAAGTAATCGCGTGCCCGCCGCCAGTCGGGGCAGCGCGCCTCGACCTCGCGCCAGAATGCGCGCGAGTGGTCGGCATGCACCAGGTGGCAGAGCTCGTGCACCAGCACGTACTCGAACGCCGACGGCGTGCCGAGCACCAGGGCCAGGTCGAGCGCGAGCGTGCCGTCGGGCGCCAGCGAGCCCCACTGCGAGGACATCGGCCGGATCCGGATCCGCGACGGCGTACGCGGCAGGCCGGGCAGGTAGCCGGGCAGCCAGCGGGCGACGTCGGCGCGCGCCTGGGCTTCGTAGAACTCGCGCAGCGCGCGCTGCAGCGCCGCCGGACCGGCCTGTGCGGGCGCGGCGAACACCAGATGCTCGCCGTCCGCTCGGACGTGGGCGAAGCGACCTGATTGCCAATCCACCGCGTGCAGCGCGCCGCGCAGCGGCAAGTGCGTGGTCAGGTCGCGGTGCAGCGGCGAGGTCTCGCCGTGTTCGGCCAACTGCTCGGCGAGCCACGCGCGGTGCTGGTACACGAAGGCTTCGCCGGCCGCGAGACTGGCGCGCAGCGGCAGCGTCAACCGCGCGCCACGCTCGCTGACGCTCAGGCGAATGCGGCGCGCACGCGGATCGCGCACGCGCAGCACCTGGATCCGGCGGCCGTCGTCGAGCCGGACCTCGAGCGTGTCGCGACGCACCGGCGTGGCAGCCGGGGACGACGAGGTCAGGCGCGAGGACGGCGGCATGGGCGGAGTGTAAGGCGCGCGCAGGGCGCGCCTGCGCTCATTCGACCTTCGACAGCTTGAACGCGCCCTCGAGCGCCTTGAACAGCCGCTTGAACTCGCCGCGCATCAACGCAAACCGCGCATCGAGTTCGGCCTGGCGGTCGTCGGCGTCGGTGTGCTCGAGCGTGTCGAGCGCGCCGTCGAGCAGCTTGAACTTGCGCACGATCAGGTCCTCGCCGAGCACGAACTCGATCTGGTCGTCGAGCGTGAGCGCCAGCTTGGTCACCTGCTTGCCGGCGTCGAGATGGCGGGTGATCTCCTCGCACTGCAGGTCCTGCCGCTGGCACTTGACGATCGCGCCCTGGTCGGACGGATCCTTCAGCTCGCACTCTTCACCCAGCGCCAGGCCATCGGGCAACGGCTCGCCGGCGATCCAGCCAGTCATCACCGCGCGCGGCGAGGTCTCGGCGTTGAGCGGCAGCGCCGGGAAGCTGCCCATCGCGGTGCGCACCTGGCTGACCACGTTCTCGGCGCTCTTGCGGCTGGAGGTGTTGACCGCGATCACGCCCAGCTCCAGATCGATCAACGCATCCGAGCGCACCGGGCGCACGAATGCACGCGGCAGCAGCTCCTGCAGGATGTCGTCCTTCATCTGCTTGCGCATCTTGCCGCCCGGCTTGCGCGCGTTCTTTTCCTCGTACTCCTCGATGCGCACGGCCAGGAATTCGTTGACCACCGCGCCGGGCAGGATCTTCTCCTGGCCGCCGACGGCCAGCCAGATCCCGTCTTCCATGCGGTGGGTCAGTGCATCGGCCTCGCGGCCCAGCGCCGGCACGAAGCCGTGGGTGGACATCTCCAGCGGGCCGACGTCGCGCAGGCGGAACTCGCCGACCTGGGTCTCCAGTTCGGAGACATCGACGGAGGTGGGGAAGCGGAACAGGGTCAGATTCTTGAAGAACATCGAAAGGCCGTGATTGGGATGGGGGATTGAAAAAGGAACAAGCCGTGGCGCCGCCATCGCGTGCGCGGCCTGCTGCCACGTCACCGGACGCGGCGGCGTCGCGGCTCAGTCGCGAACGTCGTGCGGCGCGCCGGCCAGCCAGTCGTGCGCGTCGGGCAAGGCCGCGCTGCGGCTGCCCAGCGACAGGAAGTCGAACAGCTTCGGATCGCTGAGCTGCGAGGGGCGGATGTCGCCGAGCGCGCGCGCGATGGTTTCGATGCGCCCGGGGTGCGTCTTCTCCCACTGCGCCATCATCAGCCCGACCTGCTTGCGCTGCAGGTTCTCCTGCGAGCCGCACAGATTGCACGGGATGATCGGGAAGGCCTTGGCGTCGGCGTAGGCGACGATGTCGGCCTCGGCGACATAGGCCAGCGGGCGGATCACCACGTGCTTGCCATCGTCGCTGCGCAGCTTGGGCGGCATGCCGCTGAGCTTGGCGTGGAAGAACAGGTTGAGAAAGAACGTGGCCACCAGGTCGTCGCGGTGGTGGCCCAGCGCGATCTTGGTGAAGCCGTTGGCCTCGGCGTAGGTGTACAGCGCGCCGCGGCGCAGCCGCGAACACAGCGAGCACATCGTTTTGCCTTCGGGCACGACGCGCGAGACGACCGAATAGGTGTCCTGCTCGATGATGTGGAAATCCACGCCGAGCGTGCGCAGGTACTCGGGCAGGATGTGCTCGGGAAAACCGGGCTGCTTCTGGTCCAGGTTGACCGCGGTGATCGAAAACGACACCGGCGCCTTGGCCTGCAACTGCAGCAGGATGTCGAGCAGTGTGTAGCTGTCCTTGCCGCCCGACAGGCAGACCATCACCTTGTCGCCGTCCTCGATCATCCCGAAGTCGGCAATCGCGCGTCCCACCTGGTGGCGCAGGCGCTTGCCCAGTTTCTGGGTCTCGTGCGCCGCGCGGCGCGGGTCGAGCGTGCGGGGCAGGGGGTCTGGCAGGGGCAGGACGGTGCTCATCGCCCATAGTCTAACGGCGCCGGCCTGCGCGGCTGCGACCTGCGTTCAGCGCGCGTGCCGCGTGCTGCGGGCAGGCGCGCCTTATACTGCGGCCGACCGCCGGCGCCCGTCGCGCCGCCCTTGGGAGACCCGCAGACGTGAAGCACTGAGCCGACATCCGAGCCGCCGTCCTCCGCTCGAGGACGCCATTCGAGTCTGCGCACAGGTCACGTCATGTCCTCTGTTCCGTTCCCGGGCTTCGCCCCGGCCGGCGTCGTCCCGTCGGACGCCGCACCTTCCGATCCGCTGCATGCCCGCAACCTGACGGCGACGCTCGCCGATGGGCGGGTGCTCTACGCCGGTCTCGACCTGCGCCTGCCCGCCGGGCCGAGTGCGCTGGTCGGCGACAACGGCAGCGGCAAGTCGACCCTGCTGCGCCAGCTCGCCGGCGACCGATCCCCCGAGGGCGGCCGGGTGCACCGCACCGCGGACCTGGCCTGGCTGCCGCAGGTACCGGCGACATTGCCGGCGCGGGTGATCGACCTGCTCGGCGACGGTCCGCGCCTGGATGCGCTGCGCCGGCTGCTGGCCGGTGACGGCTGCGCCGAGGATGTGGTGCGCGTCGGCGAAGACTGGACGCTGGAGACGACCTGGCGCGAGCGCCTGGATGCCCTGGGACTGGAGGGCGTCGGCCTGGACGCGGATCCGGCGCGGCTGTCGGGCGGCGAGCGCCAGCAACTGCGCCTGCTGGCGATCGCGCATTCTCCCGCGCCGATCCTGTTGCTGGACGAGCCGAGCACCTTCCTCGACGCCGAGGCCTCGATGCATTGGCAGGACGTGTTCGCGCGTCGCAGCGGCGCGGTGCTCGTGGCGAGCCACGATGCGGCGTGGTTGCACGCGATGCCGCGGTTGTTCGAACTGCGTGCCGGCGCGCTGCATCGTGTCGACGGCGGTCTTGCTGCCTGGCGCGCCGTGCGCGCAGACCGCCTGCGCCAGGGCGAGGCGGCGTTGCAGCAGGCCCGGGTCGCGCGCACGCGGACCCAGCAGGCGGTCGCGCGCGAGCGCCAACGTCTGGAACAACGACAGGCCCGCGGCCGCCGCGCCGATCGCGACGCCAATCAGTCGCCGTTGCTGCTCGATCGCCTCGCCGACAATGCCGAGCGCGGCCAGGGCCGTCGGCGGGTGGCGCTCACCCAGCGGCTCGACGCCGGGGAGCAGGCGGTACGCGCGGCCTTCGACGCGCTCGATGCCCCCGCCGCGCCGCAGTTCGTGCAGGCGGCAGTGGCCTTGCCGCCGGGCCGGCAGGTGCTGGCCATCGCGCAGGCGCATCCGACCTGCGCCCATCCGGTCGCCGCACTCGACTGGCAGGCGAGCGGGCCGGTGCGGATCGGGCTGACCGGCCGCAACGGCAGCGGCAAGAGCACCCTGCTGCGTGCGCTGCTCGGCCAGGCCAGGCTCGCCAGCGGGTCTGCCCGGGCGCTGGTGCCGGCGCAGACGCTCGACCAGCACCTCGACGGCCTGCCGGGCGAGACCGGGGCGCTGGACTGGCTGCAGGCGGCGATGCCCGGGCAGGCGCGCGCGACGATCGCGACCCGGCTCGCGTTGCTGGGGCTGGGCCGCGACCACGTCGAACGGCCGATGCGCACGCTCTCGGGCGGCGAGCGGATGCGCGTGGCGATCGCCGCGGCGGCGTGGGTCACGCCGGCCGCACCGTTGTTGTTGCTCGACGAGCCGGCCAGTCACCTCGACCCGGGCAGCGTCGATGCGCTGGTCGCGCTGCTGCGCGCCTGGCCCGGTGCGCTGCTCGTGGTGTCCCACGATGCCGACCTGCTCGAGGCGATCGGGCTCGACATCGGCCTGCGGCTGGATGCGGACGGGCTGCGCCTGCACCCGGTGTGAGGCCGGCGCCCGGGTGTGAGGAGCGCCGGCCGCAGCGTCAGGGCACCCAGACCAGGTTGCGGGTGTTGGCGTCGGTGCTGATGTCGCGCACGCGACCGGACCCGTCGAACAGCACCTGGAACTCGGCGAAGCTGCTGAGCCAGTAGCGCCACAGCGGCGCCTCGAGGTCGGGGTTCTCGCTGCTGATCGGATAGCCGAGCGAGGTGATGACCTGCTCGCGGGTCATGCCCGGGGTGATCTTGGCGCGGCGCACCGCCTCCTGCACCTTGGCCGGCCAGCTCGCGATCTTCGCCGCCGGGTCTTCGGTCACGACGTAGCGGCGTGCGAAGGTGTCCAGATCGAGGTCGCGGCTGTAGTCGTTGCCGATCGACTGGCGTTGGCCGTCGATCCGGACGTTGACGCGGTAGCGGCCGTGGCCGGTGACGCTGGCCGGGGTGCCGGCCGGGATCACGCGCTTGCCGTTTTCGGCATAGTTGCTGTCGCTGATCCAACTGCCGTCGCTGCGCAGGTTGCAGCACAGGTAGCCGTCGTACTTGGACTGGGCGCTGGCGGAGGTGGCGCAGGCGGCGAGCAGCGCGGCGCAGGCGATCGACAGAGAGCTTGCTTGGATTCGCATCGTGTCTTTCCGAAAGCGGACGCGGCCGGAGGCGCCGCGGATCGACGATGGACGACGCGCCATCCCCCGACTGGCGCGATCGCATTCTTGCAGGGCCGGGCGCAGGCGCCAAGCGGGGCCGCGATCGCTCGGGTAAGCTCACGACCATGGCTTTCGAGCGTGCCGACGACTCCCCTGCCCAGCGTCTTGTCGCGTTGCGCGGCGAGCACCGCGAGCTCGATGCATTGATCGACCGGTTGCAGCACGATCGGCTGCACGACGAGGTCATGCTCAAGCGCCTGAAGAAGCGCAAGCTGGCGCTGCGCGATGCGGTCGCGCAGCTCGAATCGTCGCTGATCCCCGACGAACCGGCCTGACTCGCCCGTGCCGGCCGCAGGCGCCCGTCGGGCCGGGCGACTTACCAGATCAGCATGTAGCCCAGTCCGTGCACCGTGCGCAGCGGCAGGTCGGTCCCGGCGCGTCGACTGCACTTGCGCCGCAGTCGATGGACCAGCACTTCCAGGCGGTGCGGGTCGAAGGTGTCGATGTCATCGGCCAGGCAGTGGATCAACGTGGCGCGCGCCACCGGGTGTCCGGGGCATACGGCCAGGCGCGCCAGCAGGCGCTGTTCGGCGAGCGTGAGGTCGATGCTGTGGCCGTTGGGCGACACGAGGTGCCAGCCGTGCCCGTCGAGCCGCCAGGTGCCGGTGTCGCGGCCGGCGTCCGGTGGCGTGGACGATGCTGGATGCGCGGGACTGGTGTCGGCGTCGGCCGGCGTTCGAGGCGGCGTGTCCTGATCGGGCGCGTCGCGCTGTGCCGGGGTCTCGACCACGGCTTCGCCTGCGGGAAAAAGGTGGCGGATCGTCAGGATGGCGCCGTCGTCGAAATGCAGGCGCAGACCGTCGCCGACGCGCTCGAAGCGCCCGGCCGCGTCGGGACCGATCCGGGAGGCGACCACGCGCCACTGGGACGCGTCGTCGCCATGCACGGCCGGGGCGATGGGGGGCGGGACCTGCTGTAAGGGGGGAGTGGGCATGCCTGGCTGCTCGGAAAATCGGACATCGGTTGCGGGGCGTGCGCGGGCGGTGGACGGTCGAGCGGGGGCTCGGCCATCGATGCGCGGCGGTGCGGGCCGCGCGCGCGCAGCCTCTGTCCAGTTGATTCGCGAAAAGCCGCCGGAACAGGACAACCCGGTCGACGAACGCTGCGTTCAGCCGTTAGGTGCGATCGCCCGTCGGCTGCGATGGCCCGGGACGCGTGCCGACAGGACGGTCCAGTTGCGCCTGCAGGAACGCGCGCGCCTTGCGCCAGTCGCGTCGGACGGTGCGCACCGCAACGTCGAGCAGCGACGCGATCTCGGCTTCGTCCAGTCCGGCGAAGTAGCGCAGCTCGACGACCTGCGCCAGGCGCGGGTCGAGGGTCTCGAGCGCCTGCAGGGCGCTGTGGATGCTCAGCAGTTGATCGAGTTCGAGCGCGTCGCCAGGCACAGCGCGTGCTTCGGCGCTGGCGACGACCAGGATGTCCCGCCCCCGCTTGCTGGCAGTCGCCCGACGCGCCTGGTCGACCAGCACAAACCGCATCGCGCGCGCGAGCAGTGCGACGAGGTGCGCGCGCGAGTCGGCCGGGACATGCGCGCGTGCGAGCTTGATCCAGGTCTCGCTGATCAGCGAGGTCGGCGAGTGGCTGGCGATCGCCAGCCGGCGGATTTCCGACTTGGCGATCCGATGCAGATCGTCGTAGAGCAGACGGTAGATGGTGTCCCAGGCAGCGGCATCCCCATCGCCGGCCTCGGCAAGCAGGCGGGCGATGGCCGGATCGAGCGCATCGCCATCGCGCAGCGCGGTCGAATCCGACCGCGCCGGGGCGGGATGTACTGTCGCGTTCATGGGCCCGGTTGGTATCCAGTCCTGACTGCCGATCGCGGTCGATGCATGCTAGTGCATCCCCACCGATCCGGTGCGCACGCAGGAGAGTTGCCATCGACACGCCGTTGTCTTCCGAGCCTGCGGTCCAGCGACGGGCGCTGGAGCTGTTCGATGCCTACGTGCGCCTGCCGGGCTGGTGGCGAGCGCGGAAGCTGGCCCGTCTGGCCCAGTCCGATCCTGCGTTGCACGCGGCGCTGTCGGCACTGCTCGCGGCCGATCATCGGGGGCGCTCGATCGCACGCGCCCCGTTCCCGGCGATTTCGGGACTGCTGGAGACGCAGGCGGCACATCCCGACACCGATCCGCATCTGGGGACCCGGATCGGCGCCTGGGAGATCACCGGCGTTCTGGGACGCGGCGGCATGGGCACGGTCTACCGGGCCCGCCGCTGGGACGCACAGCTGCGGCAGGTCGCCGCGCTCAAATGCATCCGCGACGACCTCGTTTCTCCGCGCCTGGTCGAGGCCTTCCTCGCCGAACGCAATGTCCTCGCCGAGCTCACGCATCCCGATATCGTGCCGTTGCTCGACGGCGGCGTCGACGATGCCGGACGACCCTGGTACGCCATGCAACTGATCGACGGCGTCGCAATCGACCAGTGGTGCGACGCGCGGGCGCTGTCGATCCGCGATCGCGTCGCGTTGTTCGTCGAGGCCTGCGGCCAGGTCGCCTACGCCCACGCGCGCGGCGTCGTGCATCAGGACATCAAGCCGTCCAACCTGCTCGTGACCCCCCAGGGCCGCCCGCGGCTGCTGGATTTCGGCCTCTCGATGCTGATGTCCTCCGACGCGCTCGCGCCGGCGCAGCGGCTGGCGATGACGAGCGGTTACACCGCCCCCGAGGCGCTGGCGAGCGGGGCGCGGGACATGCGCGTGGACGTCTACGCGCTGGGCGTGCTGCTGTGCCGGCTGCTGTGCGGCGACGGCCCCTGCGCTGCGCCTCTGGCGTCGGCGCAGCCGCGTGCGCCGTCTTCGCTGGTGGCTGCACTCGATACCTCTGCTGTCCGCGTGCGTGGCGCCGGGTCGGCATCCGCGCTGGCGCGACAGTTGCGCGGCCCGCTGGACGCGATCGTATTGCAGGCCGTCGCCGTCGATCCCGAGCGCCGCTTTGCGAGTGTCGAGGCCTTGACCGACGCGCTCACGGCCTGGTCGCGGCGCGGCCGGCCGGCACCGAGGTCCCGCGCGCGCAGAGCGCTGGTGCTCGCAGGCGCGGCGACGGCGGTCGCGCTTCTCGGTCTGCTTGGTGGGCATGTGTGGCAGGGCAGCCGGGAGGCGGTGATCGCCAGTCAGGCCGACCGTTTCTTCGAATCCATGCTGGGCATGGCCGCGATCTCGGAGTTGGGCGACCTGCCGCCGACCCGGTCGGCGCTGCTGGTTTCGCTCGAGCAGGGCCTCCGCCGGCAGGCCGTCGGCTCCGATGCGGACGGCATGCGAGCCAGGGGCCTGTCGGTGCTCGCGCGCAGTTGGGCCGTCGCCGGCGACTATGCGCGGGCCGAGGCGCTGGCGCGCGAGGCCGGAGAGGTGATCGATCCGCGCGATCCCCTGGCCGCGGCTTTCAACCTGGCCACGTTGGCGCAACTCCAGAGTCTGCAGGCCCGACATGCCGATGCCGAGGCGACGGTCGCCGCAGGCCTGGCGCGGTTGCCCGTCCGGCTGACCGAGCAGCACCGGCTCGCCCACTTGCGGCTCCTCGCGCAGCGCGCGGTGGCCGAATCGGGACAAGGCCGTTCGCAGGACGCCTTTGCAACGCTGGACACGGCGATCGCCGAGGCGCGTTCGCTGCCCGCGGCGGTCGCCGACAACATCACCGCGCAACTGCTGACCCAGCGCGGGATCTGGCTGCGCTGGCGCATGCGCATGGAGGAGTCGGAGGCCGATCTGCTGCGCGCGATCGCCTTGACCGACGACGCGGCGCCGATCCTGGCCGACGATGCCCGCGAATCGTTGATCCGTACCGTGCGGGCGTCGCGCAAGCCCGGGCGCGAGCAACGCGCGCTCGCACTGGCGAACCAGTTGATCGCGCGGCGTCGCGCGAGCCTGGGCGAGCGGCATCCGCAGACCGGAATGGCCCTGGCCGAGCTGGCCTTCATCCAGATCCTCAACGCCGATCTGGCCGGCGCGGGCGAGACCGCGGCTCTCGCCGAGCGCATTCTGTCCGAAGCGCTCGGCGCCGAGCATCCGGCGGTCGCGCGCGCCTACATGGCCCAGGCGCATCTGGCTGCCTACGCGCGCGACATGGACCGAGCGTTCGAACGGACCGGACGGGCACTGCGCATTTACGAGCGGCACTACGGCCCGGATCAGGAGTTCACGCTCGAGGCGCGTTTTCTGAGGGCGAGCAATCTGTGGGCACGGGCCGGAAACGCTGCCGATGATCCGGACCTGATCCGTGCGCGCGACACGCTCGGGGCGGCGATCGCGAGCAGTGTCGCGGCGCACGGCGAAGTCTCGGCGCATCATCGGGGGGGCTACGCGATGCTGCTCGCGACCACCGGTCGCAAGGATGAGGCGGCGCAGCAACTGGCGCTGGGCAAGCGCGACGCCGCACGTCAGTTCGGGACCGACAGCCAGGACGCGATGATGGTCCGGTTGGCCGAGTGCGGATTTCTCGTCCGTTATGGCGAGAACGACGCTGAAACCCTCGACGCGTTGAACGTGCTGGAGCGCGATGCGGCCCAGACCGGGACGATGTTCGCCGATGGCATCGCGCACAGTGCGCTATTGATGCAGACGCGCTGGCTGACCGAGCGGCAGCGCCACACCGAGGCGCTGGACGCCGCGCAGCGCACCCGCGCGATCGCGGTCAAGCTGGACAAGCCGGCATTGATTGCCGACGCCGATGCCAAGATCGACGCCCTGCGTGCCGCCATCGGCAGCGACGCCGCGCCCGTCGACCGGGCATCGGCGCAGGTGCGTTAATCGGCCGTGTTGGCCGCCTCGTTCGATGCCGGCTCGGCGCGCACTGCTTCCGGACTGACCTTCTCGATCGAATGCCGCAGCTCGCGGCCGAGGATCACTTTCGCATCCTTGGCCAGGGCGGTCAGCCGCTCGTCGAACACCAGCTTGCTGTTGCCGTCGAGCCGGACCAGACCCAGTTCGCGCAGCTTCTGGATGAAGCCGCGGAACAGCGACTTGTCGAAAAACTCCGGCGCAGCCGGTGCATACAGCAGCGACAGGCGCTGCGCGGCCAGCTGGCACAGGCCCTCGAGTTCGCCGGCGCCAAGCGTGCCCGGGCCGTTCTTGGCCAGCACCGAGATCGCGATGTAGTAGCGCTCGAAGGCCTGCTGCAGCGGGTGGCTGAGCGCACGCAGCCGGAAGACCTCGTCGCTCTGTCCGGCATTGCGGCCGTAGACCGGATCGCCGTCATGGTCGTCGGCGAGCGGTTCGAGCAGCCCCTCGCGCACGAAGGTGGCCAGCGTGCGCGCGATGCGGTCGGCGAAGGCGTCCTCGGTCCAGGGCAGGAACAGTTCGGCCTGCAGGAACGGATACATCGTGCGGCCCAGCCGCAGCAGCGTGTGCCGGCTCATGCGGCGGTTGTGCAGGAAGCAGCAGGCGATCCACGCTGAGGCGGTGTACAGATGCAGCACGTTGTTGCGGAAGTAGGTCAGCAGCACCGCCTGCTCGTCGTCGCCGACCCGCAGGACATCGCCCAGCGGGTGGGCGACGCGTTCGAGCACGCCGATCTCTTCGCCGTGGGCGACGATCTCCGCCGGCGTGTGCGGGGTCAGCGTGACGCGGTCGGAGTACGGCACGTCGGCGAGCAACTGCTTGGACAACGCGATCTGCGCCAGCAGGTCGGCCTCGCCCATCGCGTGCTTGGGCGTGGACAGCAGCGCGAGCGAGAGCAGGTTGATCGGATTGACGTCGGCTGCGCGGTTGATGTTGACGTGGATGCGCTGGGCCAGCACGTCGATGGTGTTGGCCAGCCACGTCGGCTTGGCGTCCTCGGGCACGGCGCGGCCGTCCCAGTCGGGTGCCAGTTCGGCCAGCACCGCGTTGAGGTGGATCGGCTCGCCGAAGTTCACCACCACTTGGCCGTAGTTGCTGCGCAGCACCTGCGGGATGCCCCACAGCAGCCGCCAGATCGATTCCTTCTTCTTGGCCTTGCCCGACAGCTCGTCGAGATAGCTGCTGCCCTCCATCAGCTTTTCGTAGCCGATGTACACCGGCTGGAACAGCACCGGCTTGCGCGGCTCGCGCAGGTAGGCGCGCAGGGTCATCGCCAGCGCGCCGCCCTTGGGCGGCAGCAGCCGGCCGGTCCGCGAGCGGCCGCCCTCGATGAAATACTCGATCGAGTAGCCGCCGCCGACCAACTGCGCCATGTACTCGGAGAACACCGCCGAATACAGCGCATTGCCGCGGAAGCTGCGCCGGGCGAAGAACGCGCCGCCCTTGCGCAGCAGTGTGCCGATCACCGGCAGGTTGAGATTGACGCCGGCGAAGATGTGCGGCGGCACGATGCCGCGGCCGTAGAGCAGGTACGACAGCAGCAGGTAGTCCATGTGGCTGCGGTGGCTGGGCACGTAGACGATCTCGTGCCCGGGCGCGGCCTCCTTGAAGCGGTCCAGGTGGTGGACCAGCACGCCGCGGAAGATCCGGTTCCACACCGTGGTCAGCAGGAAGCTGGCCGAGCGCACCAGCGGATGCGAGTAGTCGGCAGCGATTTCGTAGGCGTAGGCGTGGGCTTTCTTCCACGCGTCCTCCGGCCGGCTGTTGTCGCGCCGCGCCTGGTCGGCGATCGCGTCCTTGACCGACGGCGACGCCAGGACCTTGTCGACCAGCAGCCGACGAGTCGACAGGTCGGGGCCGATGATGGCCTCGCGCATGCGGTTGAAATGCGTGCGCAGCACGCGCGAGAGCTTGCGCACCGTACGTTCGGCGCCCAGGTCCTCGTCGAGCAGCGGCCGCACCGCGACCGGCTCGGCGAAGCGCACCAGCGTGTCGCGGCCATTGAGCAGGATCGACAGCAGGCGCCGGAAGCGGCCGACGATCGTCCAGTTCTCCGAGAACAGCACCGAGAACCAGCCGTTGGCCTTGTCGGGCGAGCGACCGACGAAGATCGAGACGGGCACCACCTGCACATCGAGGGTGGGATCGAGTCGGTGCGCCTCGAGCAGGCGCGACAGCGATTCGGAATGTGTCGACTTGGACGGCGGCTTGCCGGCCGCCAGCGCCAGTGCACTGCCGGCGTTGCGCCGCGACAGCGCGACATAGGCGCGCTTGCGCCCCAGCGGGTCGCCGGGCAGCGGCTGCAGCGGCGACGGCAGGCCGGCGTCGCGGCAGGCGCGTTCGAGGATCAACGCGTTCGACAGGCCGTAGTCCTCGAGCACGTAGCAGACCGGACGATGGTCGACCAGCGTCTCGGGGGCCTGCGGTTCGACCTTCAGCCCGATCCAGGGGCGCAGGAGCCGGTCGAGCAGGCCGGCCCACCACGGCCGGCGCGCGGTCCGGCGCGGCGCGGCCGGATGGCGCGCCACGAGGGGCGTACGCGCGTCCGAGGCCGGGATCGCATCGGCAGCCTGCGCCGGGTCCGCAGCGGTCGCCTGGGCGGCCGCGTGCGCGGCGCGCGCGTGTGCGTCGGCCGGCGCAGGCGCGGCATCCGGCGGCTGGGCCGCAGGCGTCCGGTCGGTGTCGTCGCCGTCGCGCCGGGCGCGCGGGTCGTCGGGAAAGGGGAAGGTCGGTTGGTCGGGCATCGGCGGCATTATGCCCAAGCGGCCCCGTGCGGCGGACGTCAGGGGGCCGGCGGGGGGGCGGCCGCGGCGCGGGCGTGGCGCAGGAAGTCGGCCACGTACCAGCGTCCGTCCACACGCTCGACGCCGATCTCGGCATCGATCGAACGGCCATGGAGCAGGTAGCGCAGCCGCACCCGCGCCTGGTCGCCGGTCTGCGAGGCCAGCGTCGGCTCGACGCTGTCGAAGCTCGCATCCAGATCCAGGCCGTAGGCGCGCAATTGCTGCTTGCCGGCCTCGAACACCGGCGACAGGCGGCGCAGCCCGGCCGCCATGCCGGCCCGGCCGAGCGCGGCGTCGCTGTCGAGCGCAGTGCGCCGCACCGCAGTGGTGAGCGCTTCGACGGTCTGCTGGGCGAGGGCGCGGTCGGCCAGCGGCGCCTGGGCCGCCCACTCACCGGTGGCTGCGACCAGTTGCGTGTAATGCCGGCGTTCGTCGTCGCTGAATCCCGGCGACTGGGTCAGGTACTGGGTCGCGAACACAGCCAAAGCCCGCGCCGTCGAGCGCAGCTCGCCTTCGGCGCCGGCGAACTGCCGATCGAAGGTCGCCAGCAGCGCACGCTCGGCGTCCGGCGCGTGCAGCGCGGCCAGCGCTGCGGGAATCTGGCCCGACAGCGGCAACTCCGACAGCGGCCACCGGGTGCGGTCCTCGCGCCAGGCCTGCTCGAGCGCCGGCGCCAGATCGGCCGGCAGCGCATCGCGGGCGAACGCGGCCAGATCCCCGTCGCGCAGGTGTCCGGTCAGGCGCGTGACCGCCTCGACCGGTGTCTCGCCGCCGGTCGGCGCTGGTGCGGTGTCGGGCGCGGGCCGGTCGCAGCCGCCCAGCCACAGCAGCAGCGGCAACAGGGCCGTGCACCCACGATGCGGGCGCCGGCGGGGCCGGCGGCGGGTCGGCGCGTGCGCATGCATCCGGCGATTCTCCTCGGCCCCCTCAGGCCGGCCATCCTGCAATGGCCGGGTCGCTCACGACAAGTCAGACGTCCTGACCGCGCTCACAGATCGTGCGTGACCCAGCCGCGTGGGGTGTCGGCCGCCGCGGCATCGAGCGCGGCCTGGGCGATCTCGTCGGGCGTGCGTCCGGCGCGCCAGGCCGCGGCGATCGCGGCCAGCCGCTCGCGCGTGGCGCGGGTGTAGGCGCCTTCCAGTTCGTTCTGGGCATCGGCGGCGAGCTTCTGCGGATACAGCGTGCGCGCATCCTCGCTGCGGTTGAGCAGCGCGATCATCCCGGCCAGGCTCTTGCGGAAAGTCTGCGCCGACAGCGCGGTGCGTTGGGTCCGCTGCAGGTGCCAGACCGTCAGGTACTCCACCGGCCCGAGCAGGCGGCGCGGGGTGCCGCCGAAGAACTGTCCGGAGAACGCGCTGGCCGCGACCGGGCCGCTGGCATCGGGCAGGCGGGTCGCGCCCCACGAACTCAGCGCGCCGCCCGGCAGGTCCATGCGGCGCAGAGCCGTTCCGAAAGTGTCGGCAACCAGGCGCTGCGCGTGGCTGTCGTCGCTTTCGGCAACCACCTCCAGCAGGCGCAGGAACAGCGGATAGCGGTCCTCGCCCAGGCGCCGTGCCAGGCGCTTGAGCACGGTCAGCCGGTACTCGGGATCGGGATGCGTGGCGAGCGCCGAGACCAGGCGGTCGGCGGCAGTACGCAGGGATTGCGCGGAGGGCACGGCGTTCATCGGATTGCAGCCAGCAAGGACGACGGCACTCTAGCGCGTCGTGCGCGCGCTGCCCTAGCCGAGCGCGTCGAGGATCGCGTCGGTCCCGTGGTCGGCGGCGGCGGCCAGGTCCATGCCGGCAAGACGGCCTTCGAGCGCGCGATCGCCGGCGAACAGCCGCGATCCGGCCGGGACGTCGTTCCAGGCGACGGCATTGAGCATGTCCTCGCCCGGATCGGCCTGCGGACCGCGGGCTGCGAGCGCGCTGTCGGCCTCGACCAGACCGACCAGGCCGCTGCCATCGGGCTGGCGCAGGTCGTCGAACGCGACCTGGCTGCCCAGCCGTTCGAGGCTGGCGGCGGTGAAGCCGGTGTTGGAGGAGATACCGCTCATACCGTGTCCGCTCGGGTCCGTGGAGGCCGCTCATGGCGACGATGGCGCGACTGTAACGCCGGTGCCACATGCGGGCTATCTCGGGCTGGCCCTAGGGGGGTGCCCGATGGCCGACGGCCGGCGGCTTCAACATGAATGCACGATGGCCGGCGCCCCGTTTGCGCCTGGCCCGCGCACTGCGCGCTGCATGCTAGCCTCAGACCCCCGTGATGCGCCGGTGCAGGCCCGCATGGCAGAGCAGAACGAAGGCGCCGACAAAACCGAAAAACCGACCAGCAAGAAGCTCAAGGACGCCCGCAAGGAAGGCAATGTCAGCAAGAGCCGGGAACTGACCAGCACCGTGCTGGTGATGGGCTGGCTGGTCGGCGGTTGGCTGTTGATGGGCTTCATGTTCCGGCGCGTGCGCGGCCTGTTCGAGCAGGCGCTGGAGGTCATGAACCAGCCGTTCGACATCGCGCTGCGCACCGTCGTGCCGCTGGCCGCGCAGGCCTTCGTGTCGATGACCCTGCCGCTGCTGCTGATGGCGGTGCTGCTGGGCCTGCTGGTGGAGTTCCTGCAGGTCGGGCCGGTGGCCTCGATGAAGAAGGTCACGCCGGACCTGGCCAAGATGAACCCGGTCAGCGGCATCAAGAAGATGTTCTCGATGGACAATCTCGTCGAGCTGGTCAAGTCGCTGTTCAAGAGCGCGGCGCTGATCGCCATCGGCGGCTTCGTGCTGTGGGGCATGATCCCCAACCTGCTGCACCTGCCGTTCGCGCAGCCGGCCGCGATCGGCAGCGCGATCTGGCACGCGCTCAAGTGGATCGG
Organism: Luteimonas sp. TWI382; assembly: GCF_039674545.1. Taxonomy (NCBI): domain Bacteria; kingdom Pseudomonadati; phylum Pseudomonadota; class Gammaproteobacteria; order Lysobacterales; family Lysobacteraceae; genus Luteimonas; species Luteimonas sp. TWI382. The sequence continues at coordinate 235,562 of NZ_JBDJNS010000002.1, read as the reverse complement.
CATCTGGACGATCTTCGTGTTCTTCTTCGTCTCCGCGCTCGATGCCTCGTACCAGAAGTACTCCTACATCAAGAAGCTGCGCATGAGCCGGCGCGACATCAAGCAGGAGGTCAAGGAGAACGAAGGCGACCCCTACGTCAAACAGCGGCGCAAGCAGTTGCACCAGGAGTGGTCGCAGCAGAACATGCTCAATGCCGTCCGCGGATCGAGCGTCGTCGTGACCAATCCCACCCATATCGCCGTCGCCCTGCAATACGAGCAGGGCACCGACGACCTGCCGCTGGTCGTGGCCAAGGGCGAGGGCCACATGGCCGAGGAGATCCGGCGGGTGGCCGAGGAGTCGGGGGTGCCGATCCTGCAGAACGTGCCGCTGGCACGCGGCCTCAATGCGCGCGTGGAGATCGACGACTACATCGGCAACGAGTTCTTCGAGGCGGTCGCCCAGGTGCTGTACTGGGCCGAGGGCATGCGCTCGGGCGAGTCGCGCCCCGAGCCGCCGGAGTTCGTGCCGCCCGAGGACATGCGCGAGGAGATCGGCCTTGTCGACGCATCCGCACCGGCGCCGCCGCTGGCAGACGATCCCTCGGTCGCCGAGCGATTCGAGGATCCGCGCGATCCGATGCGCTAGTGGGCATCCGTCGCCGGTTCGCCCCGTCTATCCCCCGAACGCGCTCTTCAAGGCGTTCACCAGGCCGCTGTTGTCGACCAGTCGGCGCATCACGATCTCGACGAACACGCCAAGCATCAGCAGGATGATCGCCGTCGCCAGCCAGGCCTTGATCGGCATCGTCAGCGCGAACACGTTGAGCTGCGGCGCATAGCGGTTGACCAGGCCGAACGACAGGTCGATGACCAGCAGGATCACCATCGCCGGGGCGGCGAGCAGCAGCATCGCCGTCATCAGGTAACTGAACTGCCCGACGAACAAGGCCATGCCGCTGAGCCGGATGTCGGGAAAGAAACTCATGACCGGCCACACGGTGTAGCTGGTCATCAGCAGGTCGAGGAACACCAGGAATGCGCCGCTGGCCATGAACAGCCACGACGAGAGCTGCGACAGGAACTCGCCGTGCAGCGAGGTCTGGTGGCCCTGGATCGGATCGAAGATCTGCGCCATCGACATGCCCACCTGGGTGTCGATGATCGTGCCGGCCGAACTGATCGCCCAGAACACGATGCCGTAGCAGAAGCCGATCGAGATGCCGATGAAGGTTTCCTTGAGCACGATCGCCGACCAGTGCGCGGTGCCCGCGGCCTCGATCGGCGGCGCACCGGCCAGCGCGATCGGGATCGCCACGATCGCCAGGCTGACCATGAAGCTGTTGCGCACCATCGCCGGCACCGTTTCGGTGGTCAGCAGCGGCAGCATCAAAAACGCCCCGGCCACGCGCGGCAGCGTCAGCGCGAGCGCCAGCAGCGGGTTCTGCGCAAAGTCGAACATCAGCGCCGGACGAGGCCGGGGAAGTCGAGGAAAATGCGGTCGGCGAACACGTACAGCGTGCCGCCGATCAGCGATCCGGTCACGAACAGCATGATGACCACGGTCAGAAACTTCAGCGCGTAGGGGAACGTCTGCTCCTGCAGCTGCGTGGCCGCCTGCAGGAACGCGACCACCAGGCCGATCAGCGCCGCGGCCGCGACCGGCGGTCCCGACAGCAGCAGCACCAGCCACAGTGCTTCCTTGGTGAACTCCAGGACGTCGCCCATCAGGTCGTTCCGTAAGTGAGCACGAGGCCGTGCACGAGCTTGGCCCAGCCGTCGATCAGCACGAACAGCAGCAGCTTGAACGGCAGCGACACGGTCGTGGGCGAGAGCATCATCATGCCCAGCGCGAGCAGGATGTTGGCCACCACCAGGTCGATGATCAAAAACGGCAGGAAGATCAGGAAGCCGATCTGGAACGCGGCGGTGAGTTCGCTGACGGTGAAGGCCGGCACGACGACGATGAAGTCGTCCGGGGTCAGGTCGCCGCGGCGCTCGGCCGGCAGCATGCGCTGCACGCTACGCAGGAAGAACGCGCGCTCGGCATCGCTCGAATGCTGGATCAGGAACGTGCGCAGCGGCTCCTTGCCGGCGTCGATCATCGTCAGCAGCCGGTTGGTGTCGAACGCACCGCTCGCCGCCGGTGCCGCGCTCGGCGTGGCCGGCTGGGTGATCTCTTCGGCCAATGCCGGCAATGCCGGCTCGCGCGCCTCGGGCGGGTCGTTGCTCGAGCCGCCACGCACGGCGCTGAACATCGGATCGGGCGCCGGGCCGGTCTCGCCGCGGGCCTGGGCTTCGGCGGCCAGGCCGTCGGCCGCGGCCGGGCTGGTCGCCGTTGCTTCAGCCTGCGGCGGGGCGGTCGTTGCCGCGGGCCGGACCTCGATCGCGCGACCCTCGCGTATGGCCTGCTGCTGGGCGCGCGCCTCGATCTGGCGCTGCACCGAGACCGGTGGCGGACGGCCTTCGAGCCGCGCCTCGACGGCGGCGTTGACGTCGAGGATCACCGGGTACATCACATAGATCGACAGCACGATCGCCAGGCCGTTGATGACCACGTTCGGCGGCACCTGCTGCAGCCCGAGCGCGTTGCGCAGCAGGCTCAGCACCACCACGATCTTGGTGAAGGAGGTCACCATCACCGCCACGAACGGCGCCAGCGCCAGGCTGACCACCGTCACCAGGACGAGGGCGGGCGAGAACGTGCTGAAGTCCATGCCTCAGCTCCAGGACAGCAGGCGCACGCCGAGCGTGTCGCCGACCGCGACCAGTTCCCCTTGGCCGGCGATACGGCCGTTGGCGCGGATCGTCACGTTCGCGCCTTCCAGGTGCGCGGGCAGGGCGAACACGTAGCCCGGCTGCAGGCCGGCGACGTCCCCCAGCCGCAGCTCGACCTTGCCCAGTTCGAACGCCACCTCCACCGGCAGGCGGCTGGCCGGGTCCTCGACGGGCGCGGGCGCCTCGGCGGCGGGCGTGTCGGGGGCGTCGGGGGCGTCGGTGTCACTCATCGGGGCACTCTCCTGGAATCGGGGTTGGGGGCTCGGGGGGCCATCGATCCGCCAGCCTTCGGCGCCGTGCCGGATCGGCCAGCGCATGCCGACCGCATCGGCATGCAGCGTCGGCTGGCGGGTCGACCCGACGATCACCACGTCGCCAGGACGCAGGTCGCGCAGATCGGCGGCGGTCAGTGGCGGGCCAGCCAGCGCCAGCGACACGACGGCCGGCAGCTGGCGCCAGTGGCCGGTATCGGCGGCTGCGGCATCGATCGCCGCGTCGCGGCCGAGCGCGGCCGTGAGCCAGTCGATGCTCGCGCGCAGGCTCCCGGTCAGCGACGCACCATCGTCGGCGCGCAGTTCGAAGTCGACCCAGACCACATCGACGGCCGGTGCCGGCGGCGGGTCGGGCAGCGGCAGCAATGAGGTGCCCAGCGCCTCGCTCAGACGCACCAGCGCGGTTTCGTGCGCCAGGCTCCAGGCGAGCACGCGTGCGCGCCCCTGGTGGTCCTGCCAGCGCAGCGCATCGTCGTCGTCGGCCGCAGGCATTGTGCTCAGGCGCAGGCCCACCCGGCTGCCGTCGGCATCGAGCTCGAACACGCTCGCCGGATCACCCGGGCGGCCTTCGCGCAGGACCAGCGTGCCGGCGGTCGACGGCCACTGCCGGCGCCGGCGGTGCAGCGCGCGCAGTGCCTGCGCCTGGGCCGTGGTCAGCTGGGGAATGCGCTCGCGCAGCGAGGTCGCGTTGCGGGAGCGCGCCGATGCGCCCGAGTCAGCCATGTCCAAGCGCCACCTTCATCAGTTCGGGCAACGAGCGTACGCCCAGTTTGCTCATCATGTTCGCGCGATGCAGTTCCACGGTCTTGATGCTGATGCCCAGGATGTCGGCGATGATCTTGTTCGGCTTGCTGGCCACCACCAGGTCGAGCACCTGGCGCTCGCGCGGGCTCAGTTTCGCCAGGGCCTCGCCCTGGGGTGCCCCCGCCTGGCGGCGTTCGCGGCGCAGCGCATGACCGATCGCCTCGACCAGCGCCTCGTCGCTGAAGGGCTTTTCGAGGAAGTTCGATGCGCCCTTGCGCATCGCCTCGACCGCCAGCGGCACGTCGCCGTGCGCGGTCACGAAGATCAGCGGCAGCGAGGAACCGCGCCGCAGCAGTTCGTCCTGCAACTGCAGGCCGCTCATCTCGGGCATGCGGATGTCCGACACCAGGCACTCGTCGTCGCCGTGGCGGGTACTGTCGAACACGGTCAGAAAGGCGGCAGCGGAGGCGAATGCCCGCACCTCGAAGTTCGCCGTCTCCAGCAGCCAGGCCGTGGAGTCGCGGAAGCCATCGTTGTCGTCGACCAGATAGACGCAAGGCGTGCCGGGCATCGCTAGATCCTCCTGTCGGGCGTGGGCAGCGTGAAACCGAACACGCTGCCGCCGCCATCCCTGGCCTCGAAGAATAGCCGCCCTTCGTGGTATTCGATGATCGACCGGCAGATCGCCAGGCCAATGCCCAGGCCATCGGACTTGGTGGTGTAGAACGGCGAGAACAGTTGCTCGCTCTGTGCCGGGCTCAGGCCCGGACCGCGGTCGCAGACCCGGACCTCGATCTCGTCGTCCAGATTGACCCGGGCCTCGATCCGCAGGCCGCGCTGCGCGGCGGGCACCTCGCGCATGGCCTCGATCGCGTTCTTGACCAGGTTCAGCAGCACCTGCTCGATCATCACCCGGTCGGCGTAGACCGGCGGCAGCGAGGCCGGCAGCGCCAGTTCCACGCGCAACTGCTGGCGCTCGGCCTCCAGCCGCAGCAGCTCGAGCACGGTATCGACGATCAGCGGCAGCTCCTGGGCGTCGCGGCGCGGCTCGCGAGCGCGGACGAACTCACGCACACGTGCGATCACCGCGCTCGCATGCTCGGCCTGGGTCCGCGCGGCCTGCAATGCGCGCTCGACCTGGACCGGGCCGCCGGCCTGGCCGACCAGCCGCAGGCTGCCGTTGAGGTAATTCACGATCGCCGCCAGCGGCTGGTTGAGTTCGTGTGCGAGCGTGGCGGCCATCTCGCCGACCGACATCATCCTGGAGGTGAAGAGCAGCTTTTCCTGCTGCGACTTGTGCGAATCCAGCGTTTCGATGCGTTCGCTGATGTCGACGGCAGTCAATAACGACAGTGCCTGGTCGCCGCAGTCGAGATCGCGCCAGTGCAGCGCATACCAGCGGCCGCTGTGCGGCGCGCGTACTTCCTCGCCGCGCGCCTCGCCGGTCAGGTCGCCATACAGGCTGGCGAGCAGCGCATCGCGCTGGCCGTGGCCGGGCAGCGCGCCCAGGTCGGCCGAGAAGCGCGGATTGGCGGCCACCAGCGCGCCGCTGCGCCGGTCGAAGGCGGCGCAGGCGAACGGTACGGCCGCCAGCACGGCGGCCAGTGCTTCGGATTGCGCACCGCGCCCGGTCGATTGGGAGCGGGAGGCGCGCGCCGGGCCAGCTGCCCGTGTCATGCGGCGGCGGCAGTCCGCACGGCGCTGATACCGTAGGCCGGCACCGCTCCGGTGCGCACTCGCCCAGATGCCATGACCCGTGCCGCCTGCCCGTCCCGTTTCTCTGCATTGTGCCGGGCATCCGGCTTGCTGGCCGTCGCTTGGTTGCCGGGATGGGCGGCAGCTGCGCCAGCGGCGCCCGCGGCACCGGCCAGCGATTCATTCGTCGGCGAAATGCTGGCCATCGTGTTGCCTTTGGTCTTCATCATCGCTGGCCTGTTGTTGCTGCTGCGGCTGCTGCGCCGCCGCTATGGATTGTCGGGAGGGGACACGCCGTTGACGGTGGTGCAGATCCTGCCGGTCGGCCCCCGGGAACGGCTGGTGGTGGTCCGGTCGCGCGCCGGCCGGGCATTTGCCATCGGTGTCGGCGGTCAATCCGTGACGTTCGTCACCGATCTGGACGCCGATGACCTGGCACCAGCCAACGAGGCGACAACGCGTACGGACGCGCGCTTCAATATCGCTGGCGATCGTTAAGCCTGCGTGACGCCAGGCGTCACCCGGTCCGCCGGGCCCGCCGCGACCTTCACATTGCTTGCGCCCGGCCTTGCGACACGCTTGCAACATCCGGTTGACCACTTCCTAACATCGGTAGGGTATCGTACAAGGGCAAAAAGTGACGCACGAGGTCAGGGGCAGATGCGCCGAATGAAGTCCAGCTTGCGCGGAGTGCGGAATTGCGCGGTGCCCGCGTCGCGGCGCGTGCCCGCGATCCAATGCCAGGGAGTGGCGGCATGAAGGCCCTGTTCGCCACCCTGACCGGCGCACCGGCCGGCGCCGCGCCCCGCGGCAAGTTCGGCTACAGCGACGTCATCCTGGCGTTCGCGGCGGTCACCATCATCAGCGTGATGATCCTGCCGCTGCCGCTGGTGATCATCGACATGCTGGTGGCGGTGAACATCTCGATCGGCTTCGGCCTGTTGCTGCTGGGCATCTACATCCCGACGCCGGTCGCGTTCTCCAGCTTCCCCAGCGTGCTGCTGCTGACCACCCTGTTCCGGCTGGCGATCTCGATCGCGATCACCCGGTCGATCCTGCTGCACGCCGAAGGCGGCCACATCGTCGAGACATTCGGCACGCTGGTCGCCGGCGGCAATCTGGTCGTGGGCATGGTGGTGTTCTTGATCATCACCGTCGTGCAGTTCATCGTCATCGCCAAGGGCGCCGAGCGCGTGGCCGAAGTCGCGGCGCGCTTCACGCTGGACGCGATGCCCGGCAAGCAGCTGTCGATCGACTCCGATCTGCGCGCCGGCCTGATCGACAAGGACGAGGCGCGCCGCAAGCGTCGCCTGCTCGAGACCGAGAGCCAGCTGCACGGCTCGCTCGATGGCGCGATGAAGTTCGTCAAGGGCGATGCGATCGCCGGCATCGTCATCATCCTGATCAACCTGCTCGGCGGCCTGGCCATCGGTGTACTGCAGAAGGGCATGCCGCTGGCCGAGGCCACGCATGTCTACAGCATCCTGACGATCGGCGACGGCCTGGTCTCGCAGATCCCGGCGATTCTCGCCACAATCGCCGCCGGCCTCGTCGTCACCCGCACCACTGGCGAGATCGACGATCGCCACTTGGGCGACGCGATCACCCGCCAGGTGTCCGGACAGCCGCGCGTGCTGCTGATCACCGGCATCCTGGCCTTGCTGATGACGCTGGTGCCTGGATTCCCGTGGGGCGTCTTCCTGGTGCTGGGCGTCGGCCTGCTGACCTTGAGCGCCTGGCGCTATCGGCATCAGTTCGAGCTGTTGCGCCGCGCGTTCCGGGTCAGCGAGGACGAGGTCGTCGCCGAAGCGCAGCAGGCAACCGAGCGTGACGATCTCGCGCCGCCCGCGCCCCTGCAACTGCAGGTCTCGACTGCGCTCGCGCAGGCACTGGGTGGGCACAATCTCGAGGTGCGCATCGCCGAGACCGCGCAGCGCTTGCGCGAAGAATACGGCGTGCCGGTGCCGGTGCCCTCGATGCGCATCGTGCCGACTCTGGCCGACGACGAGTACCGCTTGACCGCATTCGGCGCGCGGATCGCGACCGGGCGTCTGCGCACCGACGCCTGGCTGCAGCCGCAGCCGGCGAGCGCTGCCGGCGCGGCGAAACAGCCCGGTTTCTATCCGGCGATCGTCGCCGGCGAGTGGACACAGGCGCAGGCCGACGGCGCCCAGGCGCCGATCGACGTGCTCGGCCACCATGCCGATGCGGCGATCCGCCGGCGCATGGGGGGGTTTCTGGGCATCCAGGAAACATCGAACCTGTTCGCGCGCATGCAGCGCGACTATCCCGATCTGGTCAAGGAAATGCTGCGTGTGGTCGCGCCGCAGCGTGTGGCCGATGTGCTGCGGCGGCTGTCGGAAGAAGGCGTGCCGATCCGCAACCTGCGCGATGCCTTCGAGGCGATCACCGATGTCGGGGGTCGCGAAAAAGATGTGGTGCTGTTGACCGAATACGTGCGCGTCGCGCTCAAACGCGAAATCGCCGACCGCTATTCAGACGACGAGCGCACGCTGCATGTACTGTTGATCCATCCCGAACTGGAAGACAAGCTGCGGCAATCGGTCCGCGTGGCGGGTGGTGCCAGCCAGCTTGCGATCTCTCCGGAACTGGCCGGTCGGCTCGGCAACGAGGTGCGTGCGCACCTGGGCCGGCAAGCGCCCGGCGTCAGACCGGTGCTGTTGTGTTCGCTGGACGTGCGCAGGCATCTGCGCAAGCTCATGGAGGTCGATTTCTTCGACCTGCCGGTGCTCTCGTACCAGGAACTGGCGCCGGACCTGCGCATCGTGCAGGCGGGGCAGATCAATGCGTGACCATGTCGTATCAAACCGGGGCGCATGCCGCCGGGCCGCACGGATGTTCGCGGTGCCGCGCGCAGCGTACGCCAAGCGAGGACAGTCATGACGCAACGCAACGACAATCCGGCGCGGCCCGTGCATCAGGTGCTGCGCATCGTCGACGGCCTGCATGCCGGCGCAAGCCGCGTGCTCGGTGCCGAGGAAATGATACTGGTGGGCAGTGGCGAGGATTGCGACATCGTCCTCGCAGACGACGGCGTGGCCAGCCACCATGCGCTGGTGACGCTGGTCGGCGGCCGCTTCCTGGTCCGCGCGCTCGACGCGCCGGTCCAGGTCGGCGCCACCCAGGTCGAGCCCGGCGATCCGGTTGAACTGGCCACGGTGCAGCCCGTGCGGCTGGGCGAGGCCGCAATCGCGTTCGGCCGCGAGGACGACCCGGACTGGGACGGCTTTGTGACCGTCTTCGCGCCGCCCGACGAGGTCGCGCCGCGGCGCTCGGGCTTCGTTCGCCGTCTGCCGCTGATCGCCGGCATCGCCGCACTGTCGCTCGCTTCGCTGGCGATCTTCGCCGCAGTGCTGCCGGGTTCGCAGACCACGGTCGATCCGCGCGATCGGCTCGACGCACTGCTCCAGGAGCATCGTGTGATGAATCCGGGGATCTCCGATGGCGTCGATGGGCGGCCGTCGGTGACCGGCGCGGTCGACAGCGCGGCGACGCTCGAGCGGCTGCGCGCGCAACTCCAGGCTGAAGGCATCGCAGCTTCGCTGCAACTGCGCACTGGCGAGAACATCGCCGCCGACGTGGCCGAGATGTTCCGCGGGCACGGCATCCCGGTGAAGGCCCGCTACACCGGCAATGGCGATGTCGAAGTGGTCGGCGAGTTCGAGGACGGCGCCGAGATCGAGCGCCTGGCCCGCTCGCGGGCGGTCAGCGAAATCTCCGGCGTGGCCCGGATCCTGCCGCGGACGCCCGATGGCCAGGTGCCGCGCACCGCGCTGCAAGGGCAGGCGCCCGAGGAGCCCCCGCCGCACATCGTCTCGATCGTGCGCGGCGAGGACCCGCACTTGATCGCGTCCGATGGCCGGCGCTTCGTGCCCGGCGACGAACTGCCCGGCAAGGGGCGATTGATCTCCATCGGTGCGTCTGCCCACGTGCTCAACGCGCGCGGCGACCTGGTCAAGATCACCCCCGGCCCGGTGGCCACGCTCGACGACACCGCGACCGCATCGGCGCCGGCTGCCGAGCAGGTCGACCCGCGATTCGTGCAGGTCGTCGCCGGCGTCACCGCCGGTAGCCGCGGCGTGGTCGCGAGTACCCGCAACGGCGCGACCCAGGGCCGCCCGGCCGCCACCACCCAGTAACCCCCAGGCGCGCGTGCGCCGCGTTCGTTCCCTAAGCCCCCTTTTGCAGACGACAGGAGCCACGACATGACCACCATCTCCAACGACGCGATCGGCAACTTCATCGGTCGCGCATCGATGCACAACGATCAGAACACCCTGCGCGGCACCCGCACCGGCGGCGCTGGCGGCGGTAGCTCGAGCTGGTACGAGGCGATGTCGCGCGCATGGGGGCAGACCCTCGACGCACAGGCCACGCGCATCACCAACCTGTCGGACGTGATCGGCCAGGGCGGCGACCAACCGTCGAACGTCGTCGCACTCACCGCCGAGAGCCTGCGCATGCAGTTCCTGTCCAACAACGCCTCGACCTCGCAGAACAGCGTCGGCCAGGCCCTCGAGACGCTGGGTCGCAAGCAGTAAGCGACACGCGCCCATAGCTCTAAGGAGATCATCATGGTGGACGCAATCCAGGCCGTCGGCATCGAGCCCGCGGCACAGGGGGCAGGCGCACCGGGCGGTGGACAGCCGGTCGCCGATGCCTATGAAGTCAACCAGTTCGCCGAGGCGATGAACCGCGCCGGCGGCAGTCCCTCGGCCGCCAATGCAACGCCCGACGTCGCCAGCGTCGGCGCGTCCGAGCCATCGCAGGGCATGCGGATGCTGATGTCGGCGGTCGACAACCTCAATGGCGGTGCCGAAAGCATCAACTCGCTGGCCAAGACCATGACCCAGAACACCGGGGAGCTGACGCCTGGCCAGGTCATCGAGATGACGATGAAGTCGCACCACTTCCTGTTCCAGTGCGAAATGACATCGAACGTCGCCAACCGCACGTCCGACGGCATCCAGCAGCTGTTCCGCCAGCAGTCCTGACGAGGTGACCTGGATGCGTCTTTCCAACCGTAATCGATGGTCGGGCTGGCTGCTGGTGTTGCTGGCGTGCCTGGTGCTCGCCGGCTGCGGCGGCAGCCCGTTGTACAGCGCGCTCGAGGAGCGACAGGCCAACGAGATGATGGGCGCGTTGATCGGCTCGGGCATCCAGGCCAAGAAGAAGCCGTCGGCGACCAAGGTCGGTTGGGACGTCGTCGTGGCCGAAAGCGACATCCCGCAGGCGATGGCGGTGCTGGAAGCCCGGGGCCTGCCACGGCAGCACTATCAGAACCTCGGCGACATCTTCAAAAAGGAAGGCTTCGCCTCATCGGCCACCGATGAGCGCGGCCGCTACATCCACGGCCTGCAGCAGGAGATCTCGCACACCTTGAGCATGCTGCCGGGCGTGGCCAACGCGCGCGTGCACATCGCGCTGCCCGAGCGCGATCCGCTGGGCGGGTCGACCGGCAAGACCTCGGCGGCGGTGTGGATCTTCGAACAGCCCGGCGCCAGCGTCCGCGACCGCGAGGCCGACATCAAGATCGTGGTCAAGGACGGCGTCGAAGGCCTGACCGACATCAACCAGGTCTCGGTCAAGTTCGTGGCGATGCCGGCACCGCCGGAGGCCGGGCAGAGCGGCGGCACCGCGATGGCGCTGTCGGCGGTGAGCCCGCTGGCGATCGGCATCGCGGCGGCCGTGGTCGTGGTCATCGCGCTGCTGCTCGCGTTCGGCGGCCGCCTGCGCGGGCGTAGCGCCGCGCCTGCCGAGCCGGCACCGAAGCGCTGGCAGGGCTGACCATGTCGCTGCGGGCGCTGCTGGCCGAGGTCCATCCGGCCTGGCATGAGGCCAGCGACGGCGGGCTCGATCCCGCTCTGCTGCGTCGCGCCTGCGACAGTGCACTGGGACGCCGGCTGCTGGCCGCCGCGCTTGCGGCGGGCCCGGCATCGCATCTGCTGGCCCCCTCGCCTGACGGTCCGGGCGCGCTGATCGCGCGCTGGAGCCGGGCCCGCCTGGATGCGCTCCATCGCGATCTGGGTGTGCTCGCCTATGCACCGGCGATCCGGGCGGAGATCGGACGCGAGCCGGTAAGCCGGCTCAAGGCGGCGCTGGGCAGCAGCTATCTGCTTGCGCTCGATCGCAGCGTCTGGGACGCGAAGGTCAAGCCCGAGGTCCAGACACGGCTCGTCGAAGGCCTGCGCCATGCCCTGTCCGTGACCGACGGCGAGACGACGCTGCTGCGCACCTTCGCGCGCCAGGGCCGGGCCGAACTCCAGGCCTGGGCCAGCCATCGCGACCCGGCGCTCGCGCAATGGGCGCGGTTACTCCACGCGCCCGAAGCATTGCCCTCTGCGCACCTGCCGGAAAAACCCGTGCTCGTGGTGCAGACCCATCACCAGAACCGCGCTGTCGCCGACTGAGCGGCGCCGACCACCGGAGTTTCGAACCCCCTATGCCGACCGCCGCTCCTCCTCAGCACCACAAACCCGCGGGCAGCGCCGCTGTCTTCGAGCGCCGCCAGTTCCAGCGCGGCGTTGCCGGACCGATCGTCCGGGCGGCCGAGTGGCGATCGCTGGGCGAGCTCGATGCGCTGCTCGAGCGTGTCAACGCGCTTTACGACGAGGCGGGTGCAGAGGTCCAGAAGGCGCGCGAGCAGGGGTATGCAGAAGGCTTTTCCGAAGGCCTGGAGCGGGCCAAGCAGCAGATGACCGAGCAGCTCGCCTCGCTCAACGAGCGTCGCGCCCGCGTGCTGGCCGACGCCGCAGGGCGGATCGGCGATCTCGCCTGCGCGATCGTGCAGCGACTCGCCCCCGGTTTCGACGCCGCCGCCGTCGTGCCCGCCCTGGTGATGCAAGCGGTCGAATCGGCGCAGGCCGAGCAGTTTCTGATGATCCGCGTCCACCCCTCCGCGCGCGAGCGTGTCGCCGAGGGCCTGGGCGCCGTGCGTCAGGCGCATCCGGGGGTCGGCCTGATCGAACTGGTCGACGACGAAAGCCTCGACCCGTTGAGCTGCATCGTGGTCTCGGAGGCCGGCGAAGTTCGCGCCGGCGTCAGCCAGCAGATCGAGGCGATCCGCGCGGCGTTGGCGCAGGCGAGCGCGCACGTGGCCGCGCCATGACCGCCGATCTCGCCCTGTCGGCCCTCGATGCCGTCGGCGCGCCGACGCCCGCGCACGATCCGCTGCTGCACGCGCTGGGCAAGGTGCAGGCGATCGAGCGCGTCGGCCGGGTCAGCGAGGCCTACGGTACGCTGATCAAGGCGACCGGGCTGCGCGCGGCGATCGGCGAGTTATGTCATCTGCGCAATCCCGGCGACAACCGGTTCGAACTGGCGGCCGAGGTCGTCGGCGTGTCGCGCCAGCACACCGTGCTCACCCCGCTGGGGCCGCTCGACGGCATCGCCGCGACGACCGAGGTCTATGCCTCCGGCCGCCAGGCGTCGGTGCCCGTCGGCGACGGCCTGCTCGGCCGCATCCTCGATGCCCACGGCACGCCGATCGACGACCTTGGGTCGATCGGTCCGACGGTCGATGCGCCGATCTATGCCGCCTCGCCCAATCCGCTGCGCCGGGCGTTGATCGAGCGTCCGTTCTCGACCGGCGTGCGTGCGATCGATACCGTCATGACTGCAGGCGAGGGCCAGCGCATCGGCATCTTCGCCGTGGCCGGCGGCGGCAAGAGCACATTGCTGGGCATGCTCGCCCGGGGCGGCGATGCCGACGTCAACGTGGTCGTGCTGGTCGGCGAGCGCGGCCGCGAGGTCAACGAATTCATCAACGACAACCTCGGCGCGGCCGGCCTGGCCAAGTCGGTCATCGTCGTCGCCACGTCCGACCGTCCCGCGCTCGAGCGCAGTCGCGCCGCGTGGGTCGGCACCGCGGTCGCCGAGTATTTCCGCGACCAGGGCAAGCGCGTGCTGCTGCTGGTCGATTCGGTCACCCGGTTTGCGCGCGCGCTGCGCGACGTCGGCCTGGCGGTCGGCGAACCGCCGGCCCGGCGCGGCTTTCCGCCCTCGGTGTTCAGCGAGCTGCCGAAGCTGTTCGAGCGCGCAGGCAACAACGACAAGGGCTCGATCACCGCGTTCTACACCGTGCTGGCCGAGGACGAGGACGGCGGCGATCCGATCGTCGAGGAAGTGCGCTCGATCCTCGACGGCCACATCGTGCTCTCGCGCAAACTGGCCGCCGCCTACCATTACCCCGCGATCGACGTGCTCACCAGCCTCAGCCGCACGATGCCGCGGGTCGTCGAGCAGCCGCACCAGCGCGCGGCCGGGCAGTTGCGCAAGCTGCTGGCCAAGCACCAGGACATCGAGCTGCTGGTGCAACTGGGCGAATACAAGCGCGGTACCGATCCCGATGCCGACCTGGCGATCGAGAAGATCGGCGCGATTCGCGCGCTGCTGCAACAGTCCGAACACGAGCTGGTGCCCTTCGACACCTCGTCGGCGGCATTGCGGAAGCTGTTCGCATGAAACGCTATCCGCTGCAGACGCTGCTCCAGCTGCGCGCCCATCGCACCGAGGCGGCGCGCCGCGTGGTGCTGGACCGCCAGCGCGCATTGCAGCAGTGCCAAGAGGCCTGCCAGCGGATCGAGGGCGAGATCGACGCGCTGCGCGCCTCGCGCGCGCAACACCGTGCGCGGCTGCTCGACCCGCCGCCGAGCGGCGTGCCGTGGCCGGCGGCGATGACCCAGCGCGAGCTCTACATCGAACTGATCGGCGAACAGATCGTCGGCGCCCAGGCGCGTCTGGCCAAGGCCCAGGACGCGGTGCGCGAGGCCGAACAGGCCTTGCAGGCTGCACGCGATGCGTTCTTCCGCGCCAAGGCGCGCGAGGATGCGCTGGAGAAGCGGCGCGACGTGTGGCGCGGGGAACAACGCGGGTTGCAGGCGCGGCAGGAAGAGGCGACTGCCGAGGATCTGATGCAGGCACGCCATCTGGCGCGCCGCTAGCCAAGCTGTAGGAGACGACGATGACGATTCAACGCAACGATTCGACCTCCCGGCCCCCGGACCAGTCGGCGCGCAACCGTCAGGTCGACCGCCAGGCCAAGGCCGATCCGCGCGACGTCGCACCGCGCGAGCAGGTCGACCAGTTCCGCTCCTTGATGCAGCAGGCCAAGGGCGGTAGCACGGGCTTCGAGCAGGTCCCGATGCAGACCGGCGAGGGCCAGTCCGAGGAGATGCTACTGGCCGAGCAGGCGAGCCGCCAGGAGGCGGCGAAGACCGGCCAGTCGGTGGCCGAGGTCCTGGATGGACGTACGTTCCGGCAACAGCACGAATCCGGGATGTCGCAGCCCATGCCCGCCGAATCGGCGGCGATGCTGCAGGCGCAGATGGCGCTGCGCGACGGCGCCGCTGCGCCGCTGCCCTCCGCGGCCCCGGCGCCCGCCGATCCGGGGCAACTGCTCGACATGATGGAGCGACACGTCCGTCAGCTCGCGGTCCATGATGCGCGCCAGTCCGGCGATGGCCAGGTGCTGTTGCGCATGTCCGATGCCACGCTGCCGGGCACCGATCTGCTGCTCACACGAGAGGGTGAGGGTTGGGTGCTGCGCGCAGACAGCCGCTCGCGGGAGAGCTTCGACGCCATCCGCGAAGCCGGGCCGCAACTGGCCCGCCGCTTCGCCGAGCGCAACCTCGGCACGCTGACCATCGATCCGCACTTTCACGGCTGACCCAGCGCCTTCGGTCGGCCATCGGTTCGCTGTGCGTCACGGCGCCGGCGGCTGCGCCGACGCGTCGCGCTGCGCGTCTGGGGCCACGCCCCCCCGGCGCGGACGCAGGCCGCGCCAGTCCTCACGCCGCAGGCGGAACCGGCGCGCCGGCCTGCCGAACTGCGTGCCGCGATCGATCTCTTCAAATCCCAGCCGCAGCAACAGCGGCGGCACCGAGCGGTTGTCCGGCGCGCAGTGCGCCACCAAGTCTTCGAGCCCCATCCCGTCGAAGGCATGCGCACACAAGGCCGCGCCGCCCTCGATCGCGTAGCCGCGTCCCCACGCCGACGGCAACAATCGCACCCCGATCGAGACCTCACGCGTGGTACCCAACGGCACCAGCGAGAACATGCCGATGAATCGGTCACCGCGGTCGCCGGCGCGCCACAGGCCGAGGCCGGGTCGGTCGCGGTAGATGCGGTTGGCCCACACCACCAGTCCCATCGCGTCGTCGAGTGTGTCGAGGCGGTTGTCGAGCAGCAGGCGCGTCACCCGCTCCTCGCGGCCGAGCTGCAGCAGCTCGAGGACGTGCCGGAAGGCGAAGCCGCGCAACTGGATCCGGCGGCTGCGCAGCTGCACCTCGGCCGGATAATCGCGGCCATTGGCCGGAAGGTCGGCCTTGGAGAACTGTGGTAGCGCCTCTTCGGGCGGGGGGGCGGGATGCGGGTCGTGAGCGGACATCGTGGTCGCCGTTATAGCGCGAATGCGCCGGACTTAAATGGGGCAACGGTCACGTCAAGGGCGTGAACTAGGGCGGACCCTAGATGGGGTACGTCCCAGATGCGCGGTGTTTGATGCCGGCGCAGACTTGCCCTGCAGCCGCGATCGACCCACCGTTTCACAGGTCCTGACGCGCACGGTTTTCGTTGTACCTCTCAGTCATCATCATCATCATCATCATCGATAAAGGAGAAACATCATGTCAGGTGCCATTTCCGACGCCATCGGTTCTGTCATTGGGACTGCCCTGGGCGGCCCGCTGGGCGGCATTCTGGGCAACATGCTGGGCGATCTGATCGGCCAGCTCTTCAGCAGCGCGTTCGACAGCCTGTTCTCGTCGATGGGCCTGCCGCAGTCGGCGCAGGATGCCGTCAGCGATGGCTTCAAGGGCGGCTTCAACTTCAACTTCGGCGTGGGCAACTGATCCATGCAGTACGACCAGCAGGCCCAGCGCCAGGCATGGATCGACGGCCTCGCGCAATTGCGTGAACAGGGCGCGATCACTGCCGACGACGAGACCGTGCTGATCCGGCACATGGACGAGCGTCTCGACGTCGTCCAGCAGGAGCTCAAGGCGCTTGTCCCCGAGTATGAGCGGCGCGCTGCGAGCGACGGCAGGGAGGCCGCCGACGCCTGGCTGGGAGCACAGGCTCGCGAAATGGGCGAGCGGGAAGGCGCCGATGCCAAGCGGATGGTCAACTCGCTGAGTACCATCGAAGTCGGGCCTTGATGCCTTCCGATGTGCGATCCATACCGGGGCCAACAGGCCCCGGTATGGTATTTGCCGTCGGCGTTGTCGGGCTGCCATCGTGACGACAGCGTCATGCGCCCCTTCGTTTAATCAGTTCGCTCCACCCGCACCAGCACGATCCACCTGCAGGCGCGTTCGTCCACGCCAGGCCAATGGCACGCAACGCGGCGATTGATGCGATGCCGGTAACCGCGCAGAGCGTTGACATGGATTTACGACGCATGCGGTAGGAAGACCTTGCCGGCGAGGCGTCGAGGCTGAACGCTTCCAATGCGCCGGACAGGCGTCCTAGGGTTCGACCTAGCTTTCCTCCTTCGCGGCGACGGTTAGGATCCAATCCATGGGCAATCGGCCGAATGGCTGCAATTGCGATCGAGGATCTAACGTGCAGAACAACCCCACACAGGACGATCTGGACAACGCGCAACTTGCGCTGCGCGACCGCAGCGTCGCGGTCCCGCGGATTGCCAGTGCGCCTGCCGCCGACCGTCAGGCACTAGTCGAATCGCTGATGGCATCGTTCGATGCGCAAGAAGCGAGCGCAGGTGAGGACTTGGCGGGCCTGCGCAGTGAATTGAAGGCGGCACTCGACCATGCCGCCGAGCATGTGGATGGCGATCCGGTGGTGCCGCCTCGCGGTGAGTGGGTACAGGCCGTTGAAGCATTGCACAAGGTTGGCGCTGTATCCGAGGACGAGACCAACGATCTCATCCGGCGGCTAGACGAGGCTATGCGCCCTTTGCAGCAGGACAACGTACAACGCGCGCTCGAATTCGGGCGTCGCTGCAGACACGATGGCGAGGAAAGCGCCCGGACTTGGCTTCGAAATCAGCCCTCGCTGTGATTTTTTTCAATAGTGAAACTGGAGAACGAAGATGAGTGGAATCGAATTTTCCTATGCGTTGACGATGAACCACTTCAACTCGGAGGTGAAAGACACCGAGGCGGTAAACAAGGGTTCGTCGGCAGCCACCGGCAGCTGGCTGGTGGCGTTGGCTACGATGCTGGGCAAGATGGCTGACCGTCTGGGTGACGGCATCGTCAAGCAGGCCAAGCTCATCGATCAGCAGATGAACAAGGAAGCTGAGGCCCGCAACGGTGGCAAGACTGTGGAAGATAGCAATCTGAGCCAGCTCAATTCCGAGATGCAGGCGATGAGTCAGCAGATGAAGATGCTGATGGATGCGATCTCGACCATCATCAAGAGCATTGGTGAGGGCAACTCCTCGATCGCTCGTAAGCAGTAAGCGATACGAGGTCCGCGAAGGCTGGGGGTTTATCCCCCAGCCTTCGTCATTTTGACAATTTGATGCCGATCCCGGCCCCGGCTTTCCCTGGATTCGGCATGCGACTTTGAATCGGAGGTCCTCATGGCACTGATGCAGCGCTTGTGTGGTCTGGCACTTGTCGTGTTGGCTGTTCCCGCTTGCGGGGCGGCGGAACCTGCGTTTCTTGCGAACGATGACCCGTATGTGGGCAAGCTCGAAGTGCGCGCTACGCCAGTAGACGGGGGGAGCGCGGTGCGGGCATCTGGCCAGGGCAGCGTTGCCTTCAAAAAGCTGGCGGGCGATCGAGTCCAGTTGATCGTCCATGGCGAAGTCGAGGGTGTGCGTGGGCAGGCTTCGGGCGCCGGCAACGCGGGCTTCGTTGCCGAAGGACGTGTGGGGCCGGATGGATGGCATGCCGAGGCTGGTGACATCCGTATCGACATCGACGCGCAGGGACGGATTACGGGGGGCGGCATAGTGCAACAGGATCGCTATGTGCTGTCCGGTCACTTGAGGGAGTCCCAGGGCACACTTGTGGTCGCGATTGAGCCCGGTGCCGCGCGAGCAGCGGGATCAGGCGCTGAGATTTCAAATTTTCGTTTCACCTACGAGCTCAAGCGACGCCAAGTCCGGGACGACGAGGTACGCACCACGGTGCGAGGCGAACGAGGCAGTTGTCCCCATGTCATCTATCAGCCGCGCTTAATCGCCAACATCGGCGGCGACACGATGAGCACGGTGCAGGTTCCGGTGTGCACGCCTTGAGTGACGTCATCCGATGTCGCGTAAGGGCATGCGCTCGCCGCACTCCGCCGAGAAGTTCGGGGCGACGGAGCCGCGGGCCGGCCATCCGTAATGGGAACAGTCAGCGAGCACCCGATGGCATACCAGGCGCCGCCCTTTGAAGGAGGTTTCCAGTGATTGAAGAATCGAAGTTGCGTATCACGAGAAGTGTGTTGTTGTTGGCGAGCATTGCCATGCTGATAGCAGCCACAGTGGTGCACGCCGCCGACGGTGACATCGCCGTCCAGCGTGCACTGCAGCAGGCAGTCTCGCGACCCGCGCCCGCTCAGGTCGACGCACAGGCGGTCCAGACTCTGTCATTCCGACGGGACCCCGCCATCACCTCGCGGGTACAGCAGGAAACGATCCAGGCGTTCGGTCGCAACACCCAGCAGGTCGCTGATCTGGAACAGGTGATCGGCTCGGGCGAGTTGCTGCGCCAGTTCGATGGCATCTTGCGGCGTTATGGCTACGACCCGACCAACCTCGGCGATGTGCTGGCCGCGCATCTGCTGATCTCCTGGGAGGTGGCCAATGACCGTGACTCAGCGCGAGTACCGGAGGGGCAACGTGCGGTGCGTCGCCAGTTGATCGGCCCCTTGGCCGCGGTGCCGCAGATCGCTGGCATGAGTGATGCCGCCAAGCAAGCACAGGCCGAGCGCACGGCGTATCTGACGATGGTCTCGGCGTTGTCGTATCAGACGATGAAGCGCCAGGGCAATCGCCAGGCGTTGGCGTCCTTGGCCTCGGGTGTACGCAAGGGTCTTCAGAGCAATGGCGTCGATCTGCAGCGCGTCGAGTTGACCGACGACGGTCTGGTCGCGCGCTGAGCGCGGCCCGCCGACCTCGCGGCGGGTCTATCGCCGAGGTGCGCCGATCGAGCCGCGGGCCGGGGCATTGAGCCGGCGGGCCAGCCACCACGCGCCGCAGGCGGCCGCCAGACCCGCGAACGCGAGTTCGCTGCTCCAGCGCCGCATCGCGGGGGCGGCGGGCATCTCGCCCATGCTCAGCAGCACGCTGACCAGCACCAGGCCCAGGCAGCCGTAGGCGACCAGAGCCAGCGTCCAGAACAACCACTGCATCGCACGTGCGACCTCGGCCGGCAGATCATCCTGGGGGCGGATCAGTAGCCGCCGACCTTGGGCCAGCGCGACCATCCACTGGCCGATCTCGGCTTGGCCGACCTTGAGCCGGTTGCGTCGGCGCAGGCCCGGGCCGTCGGCGGTGTAGACGCCGGTGGCCACCAGGTCGACGCGCGACGGGCTGCCGCGCTCGCCTACGGCCGGTGCCGTGGCCTGTGGATTGCCTGCTATCTGTGTATTGCCGGCGACCTGTTGCGTGGCTGGCGCTTGGGCCGCCATGACCGCGGCTGGCACGGCGGCCAGGGTCGTCCCGGCCGGCGCGTTGGCGATCGCGGGCTGCGTCGGCGGCGCGGCCTGCTGCGGTACGGCACTGCGGTCGGCGGCCGGATTGCTCGGGGGGGTGAATGCGGCCTCTGCCCGCTGCGGCTGCGCAGGCGGTGCCTGGGATGGCACAGGGAGCGGTGTGGATGCGGCTGGTGTCGACGCCGTCGCAGCTGGGGCCGTGGACGGTGGCAGGGGCGACGTCTGCGGCATCGATGTTTGCTGGGCGAGTGCCTGCTGGGAGGTTGGGGCGGTTGCCTGCTGCGCCAGCGCTGCTTGCGTGGCGGCCGATTGTCCCGGCACTGCGGCCGGAAGCGCCGCCGTGTTCGCCAAGGTGCCGGGTGCTGGCCCGGTGGCAGGGGCCTGTGGCACGGCGTTGGTGAGTGCGCGTGCAACCTGGTTGGCCGCCGAGGCGAGTTGCGTCGGCAACGTCTGCGGTGTCGCGACCGGTGCGCCGCCGGGCGGCCCCGGTTGGAGCGCTGGCGGCGTCACCGTACCTGGGGACAGAAGTTGGCGGAGCGCATTCGCGGCGTTGCCCAGCAGGTTGCCAAGCGCCGGCAACAGGCCGGTCTGGCCCGGCGTGGGTGCGGGGGCGCCCGGGGTCGGCAGGTGCGGGACGTGGCCGCCATCGGGGCGGGCCGGTCCCGCCGGTCCCGGTAGGCCGCCAACGAGTCCAGGGCCGGCGGGGATGCCGCCGGGCGTGGGAATGTTGGGGCCGGCCGGATGGCCGCCATGCGCGTGACCGCCGGTCCACGCATTGTGGGCAGGGTGGCCGCCGGGCGGCGCAGGCAGCGGCGGGCCAATTGGCGGCGCCGGCGGGGTCGGGCCGCCTGGCGGTGTGGGCAGGGTCGGGCGCGCGTCCGCCACCGGCGCGCCGCCCTGCCCGGGCCGTGGGCCGTTCCCGAAGTTCACACCCGGAAACTGCTGATGGAAGAGCTGCGACGTCAGCCCCTTCATGGTGTTCGAAAGCGCGTTGCCGAGCTGCGGGCCGATACCGAATCCATTGCCGCCCGGCCCGTTGCCGAGCAGCCTGCCCAGGTCGGCTGAGGCGTGCTTGTGGATTTCACTGATCAGCGACACGACGAGGCCTCGGGCGGCGTGACCCGGTCCACGAAGCGGAGCCGGACCTCCCGAAGGTAGTCGAACGCTGTTCCGCTCACACCCTGGGGGCAACCCCAGGGTGCGAACGCCTGTCGGGCCGGGGGCGCTGCATCTTGGCGGCCTTGCGGGGCGCAATGCCGACACCTGCGCGGGCCAGGCAAAAAAAGGGAGACCCTTGGGTCTCCCTGAACCGGACGATGCCGGAGGACTCGGTGTTGACGCGTTCAGCCTAACGTGTTCATCAAGCTGATGCAACGCATCAGGTTTGCCCCCTAAGTGGCTGAGGCCATGGAAGTTGCCTGCCCTGAATCACTGCGCCAAGTCGAGCGCCGCGCGTTTGGCGGCGCGGCGGGCCGGGGCAGGCTGGTCCCAAGCGTTGTTGAACTGCGCCGGCTCCCAGCCGCCGTAGGTCGGATTGGCCAGCATCCACCAGCGTTCGCCGAACCAGTCACCATATTCATCGAGCAGCTGCGTACGGGCCTCGCCGGTGTTGGCCAGCACCTCGACGAAGTCGCCGAGTTGATCGCCGAACTGCATCAGCACGCGGTACTCGCGCCCGGCCAGCCGGCGACGGCAGGTCTTTTCGCTCCCGTGCTGTTCGCAGCCCTCGACGTGCGTGCCCAGTCCCAGGAACACGCTGTCGTCCTTCACCGGCAAGCCTTCGGCGCGCAGGTTGGCGAGCGTCGCCTCCTGCAGGTGCTGGGCACGGTTGGACAGGTAGAGGATGGTCACGCCCTTGGCCTCGGCGGCCTTGGCGAACTCGAGCACGCCCGGCACCGGGCGGGCTTTCTTCTCGGCAACCCACTGCGCCCAGGTGACTTCGTCGTACTCCTGGCCGTTCTGCACCAGGCGTGCCTGGTAGGGCGAGTTGTCGAGCACGGTCTCGTCGATGTCCATGATCACGGCCGGCGGCAGCGCGCGGGCGTCGCCCGCCAACTCGCGCTCGGCCGGCACCAGCGCGTCCCAGTTCGGCTCGGCGAGGGCCGCATCGAGGTGGTCGGCGGCGGCGCGGAACAGCGACAGGCTATTGGCGCGGTACTCCTCCGACCGCTGCATCCACAGCACCGCATTGAGGTTGTCGGCGGGCGCGCTGCTATCGGGGGCGGGCGCCGCAGCGGCTTGCGGCGCGGCCACGGGGGTGTCGGCGGGTGCGGCCACCGGCTTGCAGGCTGCGATCAGCAGCGCGCAGGCGAGCAGGGTCAGGGCGGGAAAGGTCGTGCGCATCGCGGAAAACCTGGGGATCGATCGGCCAGCGAGTGTAACCGCAGGTCTTCACGCCGGCATGACATCCAGGCGCGCTCGGGCGATCATGCCCGCCCGTTCGACAGGAGCCGACATGCACCAGACCGCCCGCTGGCCGGAACTGAGCCCCGCCGAAGCCCGGGTGCTCGGGTGCCTGATCGAAAAACAGGCGACCACGCCTGACGTCTACCCGCTGACCGTCAACGCCGCGCAGTCGGCGGCCAACCAGAAGACCGCGCGCGAGCCGGTCATGGCGCTGAGCTTCGGCGACACGCACCACGCCCTGCGCCAGCTCGAGCAGCATCGGCTTGCACGGCAGTCGTTCTCTTCGCGCGCCGAGCGCTACGAACACGGCGTCGGCAGCGTGCTGGATCTGCCGCCGCCGCAGATCGCGCTGCTTGCGGTGCTGCTGCTGCGCGGCGTGCAGACCGCGCACGAATTGCAGGCGCGCAGCGAGCGGCTGCATGCCTTCGGCGACATCGAAGACGTGCGCCACCATCTGGAGCGGATGGCGGCCAAGGCGCTGCTGGTGCGCATCCCGCCGGGTGCGGGGCGCCGCGAGGAACGGTTTGCGCATCTGTTGTGCGGGCCGGTCGACGTCGAGGCCCTGCCGACCGCCGAGCCCCGGAGCGAGGCGGCGCGCGGCGACGCTGCGCTGGTGGCGCGCGTCGAGGCGCTTGAGGCCGAGGTGGCGGCGCTGCGCGAGGCGCTGGCCGCACTCGCGCCCAGTGAGACGCGCACACCCTGATGCCGGGGCGATGGCGGCCGCAGCGGCGGCCGTCGCTCAGCTGTCGAGCAGCGCCTTGATCGAGGCGAAGCCGTGGTTGGCGCGCTCGCGCTTGCGCTGCGCGTCGGCGACCGGGTCGGCGCCATCGCGCTGGATCTCGGCGGGCGGCAGTTCCTCGAAGAACCGGCTGGGGGTCAGCCGCAGCTTCTGGCCCCAGCGTTGGGTCTCCCGCGGATACGACAGCCACAGCTGTTCCTTGGCGCGGGTGATGCCCACGTACAGCAGCCGGCGTTCCTCGTCGATGCGGCCCTCGTCGATGCTCGACTCGTGCGGCAGGGTGTTGTCGTCCATGCCGATGATGAACACGTAGCGGAACTCCAGCCCCTTGGCGGCGTGCATGCTCATCAGCCGCACCTGGTTGCCGGCATCGCCCTTGTCGGCGTGCGTGAGCAGCGCCAACTGCGAGGCCAGTTCGCCCGGGCCTGCGCCGCGGGCGCCTTCGAACCAGTCGGCGAGTTCGTCGAGGTTGCCGCGGCGGATCCGGAACAGATCCTCGCTCTTGCACTGCGCCTGCAGCATCGCGATCAGGCCCGAGCGTTCGTTGAGCTTGCGCACCAGTTCGCCTGCCGGCATGTGGCGCGCGTCGGCGCGCAGTTCGCGCAGGATGTCGGCGAACTCGCTCAGCGCATTGGCCGCGCGCGGCGTCAGCTGCTTGAGCAGCCCCATCGATTCGATCGCCCGCGACATCGGCATCTGGGCGCTGCGCGCAAGCTCGGCCAGCTTGGCCAGCGTCGTCTGGCCGACACCGCGGCTGGGGGACTGCACCGCGCGCAGGAACGCCGAGTCGTCGTCGGGGTTGGCCAGCACGCGCAGCCACGACATCGCGTCCTTGACCTCGCCGCGGTCCAGGAACGCGGTGCCGCCGCTCAGGTGGTAGGGCACGCGCAGCAGCTGCAGCGCTTTTTCCAGTGGCCGCGAGAGATGATTGCTGCGGAACAGGATGCAGAACTCGCTCCACTCGGCCTTGCGCGCGGACTGCAGAAAGTGGATCTCGCCGGCGACCTTCTCGGCCTCGTGCGCACTGTCGCGGCACTCCCACACGCGGATGCGCTCGCCGTCGGGCTGCGCGCTCCACAGCGTCTTGGGATGTTCGTGCGGATTGTTGGCGATCAGCGCATTGGCCGCGCGCAGCACGCGGTTGCTGCAGCGGTAGTTCTGTTCGAGCTTGACGATGCGCAGGGTCGGGTAGTCGTGCGCCAGCGCGGCCAGGTTCTCGGGATTGGCGCCGCGCCAGGCGTAGATGCTCTGATCGTCGTCGCCCACGCAGGTGAAATTGCCCTTGGGCCCGGCGATCGCCTTGAGCAGCCGGTACTGCGCGTCGTTGGTGTCCTGGCACTCGTCGACCAGCAGGTAGCCGATGCGCTCGCGCCAGCCCAGCACCGCGTCCTCGTCGGATTCGAGCAATTGGACCGGCAAGCGGATCAGGTCGTCGAAGTCGACGGCGTTGAACGCGGCCAGGCGCTCCTGGTAGCGGGCGTAGAGCGCGGCGGCCTCGAACTCGCGCGCGCTGGTCGCCGCCGCGTGCGCCTGCTCGGGCGACAGCCCGGCGTTCTTGGCGCGCGAGACCAGGCCCTGCATCGCCTGCACCACGTCGGGCTTGGCGCCAGGCAGCAGGTCCTTGATCTGCGCGGCGGCATCGTCGGCATCGAAGATCGAAAACCCGCGGCGCAGCCCCAGCTTGGCGTGCTCGATCTGCAGCATCTTCAGACCCAGCGCGTGGAAGGTGCAGATCGTTAACCCGTCGGCGGCGTCGCCGCGCAGGCGCTTGGCGATGCGCTCGCGCATCTCCTTGGCCGACTTGTTGGTGAACGTGATCGCGGCGATGCGCTTGGCCGGGTAGCGCCCGGACTGGATCAGATGGGCGATCTTCTCCACGATCACGCGCGTCTTGCCGCTGCCCGCGCCGGCCAGCACGAGCAGTGGGCCCTCGACGTGGCCGAGGGCCTGGGCTTGTTGGGGGTTCAGACCGTGCATCGGATGGGGCGTCTGTCTAGCGACGCATAGTGTACCGGCCGACGGCGCTGGCCCCTTGGCCGGTAGAATCTGGCAATGGCCAAGCTCTACTTCTACTACTCGGCGATGAACGCCGGGAAGACCACCACGCTGCTGCAGAGCGCGCACAACT
Source organism: Luteimonas sp. TWI382 (assembly GCF_039674545.1). Lineage (NCBI taxonomy): Bacteria > Pseudomonadati > Pseudomonadota > Gammaproteobacteria > Lysobacterales > Lysobacteraceae > Luteimonas > Luteimonas sp. TWI382. The sequence goes on along the minus strand of NZ_JBDJNS010000002.1, from coordinate 210,187 downwards.
ACCGCGAGCGCGGCATGCGCGTGGCGATCCTGACCCCGCGGCTCGACGACCGTGCCGGGGTCGGGCGGGTGGCCTCGCGGATCGGGCTGTCGGCCGAGGCGATCGCGTTCGATCGCGACGACGACCTGCTGGCCTGCGTGCGCGCGCTGGGCGCCGGCGAGGACGTGCCCAGGATCGACTGTGTGCTGGTCGACGAGGCCCAGTTCCTGACCCGCGCCCAGGTCTGGCAGTTGTCGGAGGTCGTCGACGCGCTGCGCATTCCGGTGCTGTGTTATGGCCTGCGCACCGATTTTCGCGGCGAACTGTTCGAGGGCAGCCAGGCCCTGCTGGCCTGGGCCGACGAACTGAGCGAGATCAAGACCATCTGCCACACCGGCAAGAAGGCGACGATGACCGTGCGCGTGGACGAGCGCGGCTACGCGGTGCACGACGGCCCGCAGGTCGAGATCGGCGGCAACGAGCGCTACGTGTCGGTGAGCCGCGCCGAGTTCAAGCGCATCGCGCGCGGCGAAGGCCGGATCGAACCGGCCCAGCCCGAGTTGCCGTTGTAGCGGCTCAGCGCTGGCAGCGCGGGCACCATACGGTCGTACGTTGGGCGATCAATGCCTGGCGCATCGCGGCGCCGCAGCGCGGACAGGGCTCGCCGCCTCGGCCATACGCCAACAGCTCCTGTTCGAAGTACCCCGGTGCGCCGCCTGGCGTGACGAAATCGCGCAGCGTGGTGCCGCCGCGCTGGATCGCGTAAGCGAGGATGCGGCGGATCTCGTCGGCCAGGCGTGCATAGCGGGCGCGCGAGATCTTGCCGGCCTCGCGCAGCGGCGAAATGCCGGCCGCGAACAGCGCCTCGGCGGCGTAGATGTTGCCGACTCCCACGACGATGCGCTGGTCCATCAGCAGCGCCTTGACCGGCGCGCGCCGGCCGCGGCTGGCATGGAACAGATGGTCGCCGTCGAAGGCCTCGCCAAGTGGTTCGGGTCCCAGGCCCTGCAGTAGCGCGTGGGTCTGGCCCGGCGGCTGCCACAGCAGGCAGCCGAATCGACGAGGATCGTGCAAACGCAGCACGCGCCCGGAATCCAGTGCGATGTCGACATGGTCGTGCGCAAGCAGCGGCACATCGGGCGTGAGCACGCGCAGGCTGCCCGACATGCCCAGGTGCAGCAATGCACTGCCGGCCGCGGTGTCGAGCAGCAGGTACTTGGCGCGGCGGCGGATGCCGTCGATGCGCTGGCCCGGCAACTGCGCGGCGACCTCCGGCGGGATCGGCCAGCGCAGGTCCTGCCGGCGCATGTGGACCGTCACGATCCGACGGCCTTCGACATGCGGCGCCAGGCCGGCGCGAGTGGTTTCGACTTCGGGCAGTTCGGGCATCGAGCGCGGGGCCGGGCGGTGCCGATGAAGGCGGAGCGGATCAAGATCGGGGGTCGATGCCGCGATTCAATGGCCGGGGCGTGAATGCGTGCCCTGGCGCCCGCGCAGCGCCGCCTACACCGGCAGCGTGGTCGGCAGGGGTTCGGTGGCCACGCGGTTGCGGCCGGCATGCTTGGCGGCATACAGCGCGTGGTCGGCCAGGCGCAGCAGCGCGGCGACCGCAGCGGCGTCGTCTTCGGCGAGCGGCTCGCGCTGCGGGCGGCAGGTGACCACGCCGATGCTGACCGTCACCCGGCCCAGTGGGCTGGCGGGATGCGCCAGATCCAGCGCTTCCACGCGCGAGCGCACGCGTTCGGCCACATGCGCCGCGCCGGCCTCGTCGGTGCCGGCCAGCACCACGACAAACTCCTCGCCGCCGTAGCGGCTTACCGCATCCCCGGGCCGCGACACGGCCCGGCGCAGCGCGCCGGCGATCATGCGCAGACAGTCGTCTCCGGCCAGGTGGCCCACTCCGTCGTTGTAGGCCTTGAAGTAGTCCACATCCGCCATGCACAGCGACAGCGCGCTGCCATCGCGCCGCGCCCGGCCGATCTCCAGCGCCAGCCGCTCGTCGAGGTCGCGGCGGTTGTACAGGCCGGTGACGTAGTCCTGGCGTGCATAGCCCTCGAGCCGGCGGTTGGCCTGGGTGAGCAACTGCTCGGCCTGGCGGCGGGCGGTGATGTCCATCCAGGCGATCGACAACCCCGCTACGCGGCCGAGTGCATCGTGCAGCGCGTGCGGCGCGGCGTACAGCCAGCGAGAGCGCCAGGCGAATTCGTGGGTCGGCAGCGGCTGGCCGTCGCGCGCCCGGGCCAGGTCGGCGTCGAGCCACTGCGCCGCGTCGGGCAGCAGGTCGACCAGACGCAGGCCCGCGACCGGGCCGTCGTGGCCGCACAGCGCGGCCATCGCCCGGTTGCCCATGACCAGAGTGCCGGTGGCATCCACCGTGCTCATCGGCACGGCGGCATGGTCGTAGACCGCCTCGAGCTGCAGCACCCGCTCGCCGAGTTCGGAGATGTCGCGGTCGATGCCGCGGTAGCCGCGCAGTGCGCCGGCGCTGTCGAACAGCGGCACGCCGCTGGTCTCCAGCACCACGATGCGGCCGTCGGCATGCAGGTTGCGATTGACCAGCCCCGAGAACGCGCGGCGCTCGGCGACAATGGCCGCGAACGTCTCGCCCACGCGGACGGCCTCGGCTGGCGGCATGAAGTCGAACGGGGTGCGCCCGAGCATCGCCTCGGGCGGATGGCCGAGCAGGGCGGTGACCATGCGCGAGCAGTAGGTGTAGCGGCCCTGCGCATCGACCTCCCAGGCCCAGTCCGAGTTGTGGTCGAGCAGTTCGCGCAGATGCTGGAGATCGCGTCGGACACCGGCATCGGACGTCATCGGGGGGCCTACACGGGCGATCGGGCGGCACTCAATATAGCGCTGCCCTCGAAGGCCTTATGGTGAAGCCGGCGATGGTTCGGTCGTGCCGTTCAGCCGTCCCAGTCGGCCAGCGTGCGGGGCACGGCGGTCAGTGGCGGCGTCACGTACTTCGGCAGGCCATCGCGCCCGTAGGGCGGCGGTGCCTCGCCGCGCACCAGGGGCTCGAGATAGCGGCGGGCGGCGGCGGTGATGCCGTAGCCGTCGCGGCGGATGAAGCCGGCGGGCATGGTCTTCTCATGGTTGGCGACCTTCTCCAGCGGCGCGGCCTCGATTTTCCAGCGGTACGGCGCGTCGGAGGTGCGTCGGATCACCGGCATGGTCGCGTTGCGACCGGCGAGGGCGAAGCGCACCGCCTCGCGACCGACCGCCATCGCGTGCTCGACGTCGGTCCTGGAGGCCAGGTGCCGGGCCGAGCGCTGCAGGTAGTCGGGCAGCGCCCAGTGCACCTTCAGGCCCAGCGCGTCCTTGACCCGGCCGGCCAGGTGCGCGGCGACGCCGCCGAGTTGGGCATGGCCGAACGCGTCGCGACCGCCGCCGGCGTCGCTGACGAAGCGGCCGTCTGCGGTGCGGATGCCTTCGCTGGCGACCACGACGCACCAGCCCACGCGCTCGACCACGCGGCGCACGTTGGCCAGGAAGTCGGCCTCGTCGAACGCGCGTTCGGGGAACAGGATCAGCTGCGGCGCCTCGTCCCGGTCCTGGCCGGCCAGGCCCGCGGCCGCGGCGAGCCAGCCGGCATGGCGGCCCATGGCCTCGTAGACGAAGACCTTGGTCGAGGTATCGGCCATCGCGGCGACGTCGAGGGCGGCCTCGCGCACCGACACCGCGGTGTACTTGGCCGCCGAGCCGAAGCCCGGGCAGCAGTCGGTGACCGCCAGGTCGTTGTCGACCGTCTTGGGCACGCCGATGCAGGTCAGCGGGTAATCGAACGCCCGGGCCAGCTTGGAGACCTTGAGCGCGGTGTCGGCCGAGTCGTTGCCGCCGTTGTAGAGGAACCAGCGCACATCGTGGGCGCGCAGCACATCGAGCAGGCGCTCGTAGCGCGCGCGATCGGCCTCGAGCGTGCCGAGCTTGTGGCGGCACGAGCCGAAGGCGCCGCCGGGGGTGTGCGCCAGCGCGCGGACCGCGGCGATCGGCAGCCGCGAGGCGTCGACCAGGTCCTCGCGCAGCGCGCCGAGGATGCCGTTGCGCGCGGCCAGCACGCGGATGCCTTGCGCACGCGCCTCCTGCAGGACCGCCGAGGCGGTGGCGTTGATGACGGCGGTCACGCCGCCCGACTGGGCGTAGAGCAGGGTTCCGGAGGGCATCGCGGGGCCTCGTCGATTCGGGTCGTGGCGGGATACGTTAAGCTGGTGCGGCCGTTCGCCGCCCTGCCCGAGTGTAGCTGCAGGACCGGAGGGCTCCCCACACTTGCAGGAGCGTTCGATGCGTTTGGTTCTTCTCGGAGCGCCCGGTTCGGGCAAAGGCACGCAGGCCGCACGACTGAAGGAACACCTGCAGGTGCCGCACATCTCCACCGGCGATCTGCTGCGCGCCGAAGTCGCCGCCGGCACGCCGCTGGGCCGCCAGGCCAAGGCGGTAATGGACCGCGGCGACCTGGTCTCCGACGAGATCCTGCTGGGCATGCTCGAAGATCGCCTGTCGCGCGAAGACACCCGTGCCGGCTTCATCCTCGATGGCTATCCGCGCAACCTTGCCCAGGCCGCCGCGCTCGATACGCTGCTGGCCAAGCTGGGCCAGACCTTCGATGCCGCGGTGCAGCTGGAGGTCGACAACGAGCAGATCGTCGAGCGGCTCGCCGGACGGGCGAAGGCGGAAGGGCGTGCCGATGACAGCCCCGAGTCGGTTCGCCACCGCCTGAACGTCTACGACCAGCAGACCGCGCCGGTGATCGGCTTCTACCGCGACCACGGCCAGCTGACGGTGGTCGATGGCGTCGGTCCGCTCGATGAGGTGTTCGGGCGCATCGTCGCGGCGATCGGCAAGGCTGACGCCGCAGCCTGAGCCGCGCCCGTCGCGCCGCCGGGTCCGGTGGCGGCGCGAATGCGGTGCCCGTCTTCCTCCCGGCGCGGCCGTCGGTCGTCCGCGCGCGCCGCAGCCGCCCGGCGCAGGGCCCCGTCCAGGACTTCCAGCCCGTGAAACTCCACATCCTCGGCATCGCCGGCACCTTCATGGGCGGCGTCGCCGCGCTCGCGCGCGAACTCGGCCACGCGGTCGAGGGCAGCGACCAGGCGGTCTATCCGCCGATGTCGACCCAGCTCGAACAACTGGGCATCGCGCTGCGCCAGGGCTACGACCCCGCGCACATCGGCGCCGACGTCGACCAGGTGGTGATCGGCAACGCGCTCTCGCGCGGCAACCCCGCGGTCGAGGCGGTGCTCGACGCCGGCCGCGCCTACACCTCGGGCGCGCAGTGGCTCAGCGAGCAAGTGCTGCCCGGGCGCGAGGTGCTGGCGGTCGCCGGCACGCACGGCAAGACCACGACGACGACGATCCTGGCCTTTCTGCTCGAGGCGGCCGGCCGCGCGCCCGGCTTTCTGATCGGCGGCGTCGCCGAGGACTTCGGCGTCTCCGCGCGGTTGGGCGGACCTGCCGATGCCCCGTCCGGCGCGGCGCACCCACCGTCCTCACAGGCAGGGGACGACGCGGCGCCGTCGGCTGCCCCCGCGCGACCGCTGTTCGTCGTGGAGGCCGACGAGTACGACACCGCGTTCTTCGACAAGCGCAGCAAGTTCGTGCACTACCGCCCGACGGTGGCGATCCTCAACAACCTCGAGTTCGATCACGCCGACATCTTCCCCGATGTCGCCGCGATCCAGCGTCAATTCCACCACCTGGTGCGCACCGTGCCCGGCCGCGGACGGCTGATCGTCAATGGCCATGACGCGCGCCTGGGCGAGGTGCTGGCGATGGGCTGCTGGACGCCGGTCGAGCGCTTCGGCTTCGACCCCGCGTTCGACTGGAGCGCCGAACGCATCGCTGCCGACGGCAGCGCGTTCCGGGTCCGCCGCCGCGGCATGGACGTGGGCACGGTCGACTGGCCGCTGCTCGGCGACCACAACGTGCTCAATGCGCTGGCCGCACTGGCGGCCTGCGCGGCGGTCGGCGTCGATCCGGCGGATGTGATGCCGGCGCTCGCGCGCTTTCGCAGCGTCAAGCGCCGGCTCGAGCTGCTCGGTCGCGCGCGCGGCATCACTGTCTACGACGACTTCGCGCACCATCCCACCGCGATCTCCACCACCCTGGCCGGGCTGCGGGCGAAGGTCGGGGAGGCGCGGATCGTCGTGGCGATGGAGCCGCGCAGCAATTCGATGCGCCTGGGCGCGCATTCGCAGGCCCTGGCGCCGTCACTCGAGGCCGCCGATGCGGTGGTGTTCCTGCATCGGCCGGAACTGGCCTGGGACGCGCAGCGCGTGGTCGAGGCGGTGCGTGGGCAGGCGCGCACGGTGCCCGATGCCGACGCGCTGCTGGACGCGCTCGCGGCGCTGGCGCGCGAGGGCGACCACGTGGTGTTCATGTCCAACGGCGGTTTCGACGGCGCGCCGCGGCGTTTTCTCGCCGGGCTCCAGGCCGATCAGTCGCCGACGTAACCCATCATCGTCGATAGCTCGGCCGCCGTCCGGCGCAAGGCCTCGACGTGCGCCGGGTCGGCCGTGGCCGGCAGGTAATGGATCGAGCCGACGATCGCCAAGGTGCCAAACAGCGCACCGCCGGCCTGCAGCAGCGGCGCGGCGAGCGCATTGATGCCGGTGAACAGCTCCTCGGGCGCGTCGGCCCAGCCGCAGTCGCGGACCCGGTCGAGTTCGCCGCGCAGGCGCGCATGCGTGGTGATCGTGCGCGGCGTCTCAGGTTCGAGCGGCTGCGCCAGATACTGCTCGCGCAGCGCGGCCGGCCCGTAGGCCAGCACCAGTTTGCCCTGCGCGCTGGCGTGGTGCGGAAAACGGCTGCCCGGCCGCAGGCTGATCTCCAGCGGCGAGGTGCCGCGCACCACGTCGATGACCGCCACCTCCTGCTCGGCATAGGAGGCGATGACGATCGTCTGGCCGACGGCGTCGCGCAGGCGCTCAAGCGCCGGCCGCGCCAGCGTGGTCAGGTCGAAGCGGCCGACGCAGGCTTTGCCCAGCAGGTAGAGCTTCCAGCCGACCCGGTACTGGTTGGTGACCGGATCCTGGAGCAGATAGCCGTGATCGCGCAGCGCACGCAGGTGGCGGTGCGCGCGCGCCTTGGGCATGCCCAACTGTTGCGACAGCTGGGTGACCCCCAGCCCCTGGGGCGCGTTGGACAGCGCGTCGATGACCTGCAGCGACACGATGGCGGTGGGAAGCGACGCGTCCGCGGCGTCGTCGGAGGCGGGGCCGGCCTGGGCCATGGGGATCGTCCTGTGCGGTGAAGCCGATGAACGCGGCAAGGCCGCGCCCATCAGGGTACCCCGAGGCGATGTCACTGAGGTAGACGGATGTATCGCTCCGCGAAAACCCGATAGGTCTGCACCTTGGGTGCGTCGGCGTCTTCCTGGCGTACGTAGCGGATCGAGCTGCGGCCCTTGAGCTGGCGCGGCAGCAGGAAGCAGCGCACGAAGCGCGTGGGTTCGCGCTCGGTGGTCGGTGCCAGCACCGGGGCGGGGCCCAGCTCGAACCACGCCTGGCCAGGGCCGTGGCGCTGCGCCCGGCCCTGAGTCTCGATCCCGATTTCGCCCTCGGCGCAGATCCGGATGCCCGGGCCCTGGTGCACATGGGTCAGCGCGACCCCGCCAGGCGGGAAGCCCACCTCGTCGCAGCGCATCAGCCAGTCGAACCCGGGGTCGAGTTCAACAGGCGCTTCGAGCTTGAGCACCGTGCGGGTGGCCGGCGCCGAGGGCAGGCCCGGCGCGACCGAGGCGGTCGACAGTTCCCAGCGCCAGATGCGGACCGGCGCGGCACCGGTGTTGAGCGTCAGCGCGTCGTCGCCGACCCACGCCGCCCCCTGCAAAAGCAACGTGCCCGACACGGCGTCCTCCACCGTGGCCTCGCCCTGCGCCAGGTACAGCGCGCGCGGGGCGGACGGCAGATAAACCGGCGGGCAGTGGGCAGGCAGTTCGTCTTCGAACAGGCGCAGCATCAGGCTGGACATGGCAGTTCCTTGTTTCGGTGATCGATACAAAAATACGGTCTTGACTCTTCAGTCGAGACTTATCGTATAGTGATACCTGGGTATCGAGCAACGATACAAACGGCCGGGGGCACACCCCCCTCAAGAATCGCCTCGGGAGGGCGTGCAATGGCGCAGAACACAGCAGGTGCGGGGCAGGGGACCGGCGAGCGCTGGTGGAAGGGCGCGAGCAAGCAGCAATGGCGCGCGTTCAACTCGGCCTATCTGGGCTGGATGCTCGACATCATGGATCTCATGCTGTTCGCGATGGTCATCAAGTACGTGATCGTCGACCTGGGCATGGACAAGTCGTCGGCCGGCCTGGTGATGTCGGCGACGTTGATGGCCACCGCCGCCGGCGGCCTGGTCTTCGGCTTCCTCGCCGACCGGCTGGGCCGGGCACGTTCGATGATGCTCAGCATCATCTGCTACTCGATCGGCACCGCCCTGTGCGGTCTGGCCGACACCCTCGGGCAACTGATGCTGTTCCGGATCATCGTCGGCCTCGGGGTCGGCGGCGAATGGTCGGCGGGCTCGGCGCTGGTCAGCGAGACCTGGCCTGCGAAGCATCGCGGCAAGGTCATGGCCTGGGTGCAGAGCGCGTTCGCGGCCGGCTACGCCGCCGCCGCGGTGGTCGCCGCGCTGGTGATCCCGGTCGGTGGCTGGCGCTGGGTGTTCGCGGTCGGCCTGCTGCCCGCGCTGCTGGCGTTCTATGTGCGTCGCCATGTCGAGGAGCCGGAGATCTGGCGCAACCAGACCCGGCGGCTGGGCTTCGGCGAGACCGTGCGCGAGTTGTTCGGCGGGCCGTTCGCCCGCAACACCTGGATCGGCCTGGCCTTCACCACCGCGGCGATGTGCGGCTACTGGGGCCTGTTCACCTGGATCCCGACCTACCTCGCGACCCCGGTGGCCGACGGCGGCCCGGGGCTGGACCTGGTGAAGTCGACGATCTGGATCGTGATCATGCAGGTCGGTGCGGCCGCCGGCTTCATCACCTTCGGTTACTTCGCCGACCGCATTGGCCGCAAGAAGGCCTTCCTGCTGTTCTTCCTGGCCTCGGCAGTCGTGGTGCCGGTGTTCGCGACGATCCGCTCGCCCGACATGCTGATGGTGTTCGGCATCGTGGTCGCGTACTTCGGCACCGGTTTCTACAGCGGCTTTGCGCCGACGTTCGCCGAACTGTTCCCGACCTCGATCCGCGCCACCGCGCAGGGCTTCGTCTACAACGGCGGCCGCGCGATCGCGGCGATCGCACCGTTCCTGATCGGCTTCATCTCCACGCGCTACGGCGTCGGCAGCGGCCTGGTGACGACCGCGGCGTTCTTCGCGCTGGCCGGTCTGATCGTCTGGCTGTTCCTGCCCGAGACCAAGGGCCGCGAGCTCGCCTGATCCATCCCCCAAGGAGACACCATGCCCATCATCCAGATCACCCTGGTCGAAGGCCGGGACACCGCCCGCGTGGAGCGCTGCATCCGCGAGGTCGCGCGCGTGGCCAGCGAGACGCTGGACGCGCCGCTCGCCTCGATCCGCGTGATGGTCACCGAAGTGCCGGCCAACCGCTTCGCTGTCGGCACCACGCTCAAGAGCGATCCGCCGACGCCCGCCGGGGGCGCGGCATGAGCGTCGATTCGACCGTGCACGCCGATGCCCTGCACGCCGCGTTGCGCGACGCCGCGCCGATCGCGCCGCTGACCGGACGCGTCGATGGCCTGGACCTGGCCGGCGCTTACGCGATCGCACAGGCCGGCATCGCCCGGCGCGTCGCCGAGGGCGAACGCGTGGTCGGTCGCAAGATCGGCCTGACCAGCGTCGCCGTGCAGCGCATGCTCGGTGTCGACCAGCCCGATTTCGGCGTGCTGACCGATCGCATGGAGCATTCCGACCGTGGTGCGGTCGCGGTGGCCGGGATGATCGCGCCGCGTGCCGAGGGCGAGATCGCGTTCCATCTCAAGCGCGACCTGGCCGGGCCCGGGATCGGCCTGCACGACGTGCTGCTGGCGACCGAATCGGTATCGGCATGCTTCGAGATCGTCGACTCGCGCATCCGCGACTGGAAGATCGGCATCCTCGATACGGTCGCCGACAACGCGTCCGCGGCCGCGTTCGTCACCTCGCGCACGCGGGTCTCGCCGCAGGCCCTGGACCTGGGCACCTGCGGCATGGTGCTCGAGAAGAACGGCGCACTGCTGTCCACCGGCGCCGGCGCCGCAGCGCTGGGTTCACCGCTCAATTGCGTGGTCTGGCTGGCCAACCAGCTCGGGCGCCTGGGCGATGGCCTGCGTGCCGGCGACACCGTGCTCTCCGGCGCCCTGGTCCCGCTGACCCCGGTCGTGCGCGGCGATCACCTGCGCCTGCGGGTCGGCGGCCTTGGCGCCCTCGACCTGCATTTCGACTGACCGACGCACGCCGCGTCCGCACTTCCCCACGCCCGCTTCCACGTTTCGAGGAGTCCCCATGCCCGTCAAGGCAGCCGTGATCGGTCCCGGCAACATCGGCACCGATCTGATGATCAAGATCCTGCGCCACGGCCAGCACCTGGCCATGGGCCCGCTGGTCGGCATCGATCCGGCCTCCGACGGGCTGGCGCGCGCGCGTGCGATGGGCGTGCAGACCTGCGATGCGGGCGTCGAGGGGCTGGTCGCCTCGCCGTTGTTCGACGACGTGCAGGTGGTGTTCGACGCCACGTCCGCCGGCGCGCATGTGCGCAATGACGCCGTGCTGCGCCAGGCGCGCCCGGACATCCGCGTGGTCGACCTCACGCCCGCCGCGATCGGTCCCTACTGCGTGCCGACCGTCAACCTCGAGGCGCATATCGACGCGCCGAACGTCAACATGGTCACCTGCGGGGGACAGGCGACGATTCCGATCGTTGCGGCCGTCGCCAGCGTCGCACCGGTGCACTACGCCGAGATCGTCGCCTCGATCTCCAGCCGCTCCGCAGGGCCGGGCACGCGCGCCAACATCGACGAGTTCACCGAGACCACGTCGCGTGCGATCGAGGCGGTGGGCGGGGCGCGCAAGGGCAAGGCGATCATCGTGCTCAATCCGGCCGAGCCGCCGTTGCTGATGCGCGATACGGTCTACGTGCTGTCCGACGAGGCCGACACGGCGACCATCGCCGCAGCGATCGAGGCGATGGTCGCCGACGTGGCGCGCCACGTGCCCGGCTATCGGCTCAAGCAGGCCGTGCAGTTCGAACGTATCGAGCGGCCCTGCAATGTGCCCGGGATCGGCCCGACGACGGGCCTGAAGACCTCAGTGTTCCTCGAGGTCGAGGGCGCCGCGCATTACCTGCCGGCCTACGCCGGCAATCTCGACATCATGACCTCCGCGGCCCTGGCCACCGGCGAGCGCATCGCCGCGCGCCTGGCAGCCGCGCAGCCGGAGCCGACCCGATGAACGACCGCAAGCTCACCATTTCCGACGTCACCCTGCGCGACGGCTCGCATGCGGTGCGCCACCAGTACACGCTGGATCAGGTGCGCCGGATCGCCGGCGCGCTCGATGCCGCGGGCGTGGATTCGATCGAGGTCGCGCACGGCGACGGCTTGCAGGGGGCGTCGTTCAACTACGGCTTCGGCGCGCACAGCGACGTCGAATGGATCGCGGCGGTCGCCGAGACGGTGCAGCACGCGAAGGTCGCGACCCTGCTGCTGCCGGGCATCGGCACGGTCCACGACCTGAAGAACGCCCACGCCGCCGGCGCCCGCGTGGTCCGCGTGGCCACCCATTGCACCGAGGCCGACGTCTCGCGCCAGCACATCGAGGCGGCCAATGCGCTGGGCATGGATGCGGTGGGCTTCTTGATGATGAGCCACATGGCCGAACCGGCCGCGCTCGCCGGCGAGGCGAAGAAGATGGAAAGCTACGGCGCCTCGTGCGTGTACGTCGTCGACTCGGGCGGGGCGCTGGGCATGCAGGATGTGCGCGCGCGCTTCCGCGCGTTCAAGGACGTGCTCGATGCGCGCACCCAGACCGGCATCCACGCCCACCACAACCTGTCGCTCGGTGTGGCCAACTCGATCGTCGCGGTCGAGGAAGGCTGCGACCGCATCGACGCCAGTCTGGCGGGCATGGGCGCAGGCGCCGGCAATGCCCCGCTCGAAGTGTTCATCGCCGCGGCCTCGCGGCTGGGCTGGCAGCACGGTTGCGACCTGCGCAGGCTGATGGACGCCGCCGACGACATCGTGCGCCCGCTGCAGGAGCGTCCGGTGCGCGTCGATCGCGAAACCCTGGCGCTGGGCTATGCCGGCGTGTATTCGAGCTTCCTGCGCCACGCGGAAGCCGCGGCCGAGCGCTTCGGCCTCAGCGCGGTCGACATCCTGGTCGAGCTGGGCAAGCGGCGCATGGTCGGCGGCCAGGAAGACATGATCGTCGACGTCGCGCTCGACATGGTGCGCGTGCGCGACCGTGCCGGCGCCCGCGAGGAGGCCACGGCATGAGCCTGTCACCGGAGACGGTCGCCCAATTGGCGACCCTGCTGCACGACGCCGAGCGCGACGTGCGCGACACGGTCAAGATCACCGATGCGCATCCCGAGCTGTCGATCGAGGACGCCTACCGCATCCAGGATGCGCTGCGCGCGCACAAGCAGGCGCGCGGTGTGCGCTGCGTCGGCATGAAGATGGGACTGACCTCGTACGCCAAGATGCAGCAGATGGGCGTCGAGACGCCGATCTACGGTTTTCTGGGCAGCGACAACGCGGTCGACGACGGCGCCGAGATCGAGGCCGCAAAGCTGATCCATCCCAAGGTCGAGGCCGAGATCGCCTTCGTGATGCGCGATGCATTGCAGGGGCCGGGCTGCACGCCCGAACAGGTCATGGCGGCGACGCTGTGCCTGCTGCCGGCGATCGAGGTCATCGACTCGCGCTACGAGAACTTCCGCTTCGACCTGCCCAGCGTGATCGCCGACAACACCTCGGCCGCGCGCTACGTGATCGGCTCGCGTCCGACCGCGCCGCAGGGCATCGACCTGGAGACCACGGGTGTGGTGCTGGAGAAGAACGGCCAGGTCGTCGAGGTCGGCGCTGGCGCCGCGGTGCTGGGCAATCCCGCGCTCGCGGTCGCGATGCTGGTCGACATGCTGCACGCCCGTGGCCAGTCGCTGCCGGCCGGCAGTGTCGTGCTCTCGGGTGCGATCACCGCCGCCGTTGCCGTCGAGGCGGGCGACAACGTCCAGGTCCGCGTCGACGGACTCGGCTCGACGGGCCTGCGCTTCGTCTGAGCCGCCGGGCCGGCCGCCGCGCCGGCGCCGCTGCTTTCGGTCGCCGCTCCAGCCCGGGGCGGGCCGCTGCTTGGGAGAGGGGAACCACATGTCCAGATCCAACGCGAAGCGATGGCTGTCGCCGATCGCCCTGGCCGTCGCGGCCGCCTGCATTGCGCCGGTATCGGCGCAGGACGTCGACGTCGCCGCGGTCGAGGCGCGACTGGGCCAGATGGAGCGCGAGATGCGCGAACTGCGCGCGCTGCTCGACAGTCATCGCGGCACCGCGACGCCGACGGCCACGACCGCGGCGGTGCCGACGACTGCGACCGCGGCCACCGCTCCGGCGGCGGCAGCTGCGGGCAGCGCGGCGCCCGCCCGCAACCCGATGATGCCCGGCGCAGCGCCCGGCACCACGTTCTCGTTCGGCGGCTTCATCAAGTTCGATGCGATGACCACGCGCACCAGCGACGGGCAGATCGCCGACGGCTCGCCCGGTCGGCTGTTCTACTTCCCCGGCGCGACCCCCGTCGCGGCCGACGGCCAGGGCCAGAGCAGCACCTACAGCGATGTGCACGCACAGTTCTCGCGCTTCTGGCTGGGCGCCGACACCGTCACCGACACCGGCAAGACGATCAAGGCCTACATCGAGGCCGACATGTATGGCGGCGGCAGCAACGCGCTGGCCGGCAACGAGGTGATCACCAACACCTATGCGCTGACCCTGCGCCAGGCCTACGTCAGCTACAACGGCTGGCTCGCCGGCCAGACATGGTCGAATTTCCAGGATGTCGCGGCGCTGCCCGATGCGGTCGACTTCACCGGGCCGTCCGAAGGCACCGTCTTCAACCGCCAGGCGCAGCTGCGCTACACGCGCGGCCCGTGGTCGGTCTCGGTGGAGAATCCGCAGACCACGGTGACCCCGTACCTGTCGCGTGCCGCGCGCTTCAACAGCGGTGACGACCGGCTGCCCGACGTCACCGCGCGCTGGATCACCCGCGGCGACTGGGGCCACTTCACCGTCGCCGGCCTGGCGCGTCGCTTCCGCAGCGGCGATGCCAGCGCGTCGGGCGCGGCGCTCAGCGTCTCGGGCCGGTTCAACCTCGGCGCCAACGACGATCTCCGCTACATGGTCAGCGGCGGCGACGGCATCGGCCGGTATCTCGGCTTCGCGCTTGGCAGCGACACCGTGCTCGACGCCGACGGCCGCCTGCACAGCCAACGCGGCTACGGCGGTTTTGCCGCGTGGCGGCACGCGTTCTCGCCCAAGTTGCGCGGCAATGTCATCTACTCGCTCGCCTCGCTCGACAACGACCCGCTGTTGACCGGCGGCAGCGTCACCGAGCGTGCGCAGTCGTTGCGCGTGAACATGATCTATTCGCCTGCGCGCAACCTCGACGTCGGCGGCGAATTGAGCTGGGCCGATCGTCGTCTGGAGAACGGCCTGGAAGGCGATCTGCAGCGCGTGCACACGCACATCAAGTACAGCTTCTGATCGGCGAGCGAGGCTGCCCGCACGCCGGCGCCAAAACGTGTCGGCGTGTGGCGCTTCGCATCCGGGGTCGGTGTGTGTGGGATGACGATCCCGGCGTGCAGCCACTACGATGGCCGGTATGACGACATCCGCTTCGCTGCCGCTGTTTCCGCTCGACGCCGTGCTGCTGCCCGGCGCGTCGCTGGCGCTGCGCGTGTTCGAGTCGCGCTATCTCGACATGCTCCGCGAATGCGGTCGTCGGGGCAGCAGCTTCGGGATCTGCCTGATCCTCGAGGGCGGCGAGGTCGGCGGGCCGGCAACGCCGGCCGGCGTCGGCACCGAAGCGTTGATCGAGGATTTCGACACCGGCGCCGATGGCTTGCTGCGGCTGCGTGTGCGCGGCGCACGACGCTTTCGCGTCGAGCGTACCCGCGTCCGCGACAACGGGCTGGTGGTTGCCGATGTCGACTGGTGCGCACCCGATCCGGCGATCGACCTGCAGCCCGAGCACGCCCTGCTGGGCGTGGTGCTGCGCAAGATCCTCGAACGCATCGACGGCGCCGACCGCGCGTTCCCCGAACCCAGGTTCGACGATGCGGCGTGGGTCGGTTGGCGGTTGGCCGAACTGCTGCCGCTGGCCGCCTCCCAGCGCCAGCAGCTGCTGCAGCAGGACGATCCGGACGTGCGCCTGGAGAGCCTACTGCGGCTGGTCGACGACTGAGCCGTCGCCGGCGATGCGCAGCCGCAAGGTCGGTACGCCCGATTGCGGATGCACGTCCTCGCGCCATTCGAACCCCGTCAGCACGTCGCGCAAGCCCAGATGCACGCCGTGCGCATCGGGCTGCGGCTGCCATAGGCTGAATAGGCCGAGCGGTCGGGTCAGCAGCATCGACTGGCTGGTGCCCAGCCACAGCGGCTGCGCATCGTCGAGCTGCACCGGGGCGCGCCACAGCCGCAGGACCTCGATCCGGGATTCGTCGGTCACCCGACGCATCAACAGCGATTCGGCATTGGTATCGAGCGTGGCCGGCAGCACCGGCTTGTTGGCAGATGGCACATCGTCGTCGAGCAGATTGAGCACCTGCATCCAGTCGGCCTGCGGCTGAACCTCCCAGCCCTGCGCCTGGAGCCGGGCCTGCAGCGGCGACAGCGGGCCGGCGACCTGCAGGTCCAGCGGCCAGCGATGGGCCGGGTCGCGCTCGCGCAACTGGCCGGGCAACTGCGCCCAGTCGCGTGCCCACCAGTCCCCGACCGTCATGGTCCACGCCGGGGGGGATGCGACGAAACGCGCCAGCAACGGATCGACCGCGCGCGGCGCATGCCACAGCGCGGCCAGCGCGAAGGTGACATAGAAGATCGTCGCCACCGGCCGCATCCAGAACGAGCGGTCCACATGGCGGCGATAGGCGATGCCCAGCACCAGCAGCCAGACGATGCCCAGCAACATGCCGCCGACGATGTCGCTGAGCCAGTGCGCGCCCAGGTACAGCCGCGCAAAGCCCAGCACCGCGACCACCGCGCCCGACACCAGGTACGGCCAGACCCGCGAGCGACCGGGCAGCTCGCGTGCGATCAGCACCGCAAAGAAGCCGAAGACGATCGTCGCCATCGTGATCTCGACCGCCGGGAAGCCGAAGCCACCGTGCGCGGTCGGCGGCCTGGGCATGTCGATCACCGCGCCCAGCAGCGCGGTCAGCGCCATGCCGAAGGCCAGCGCCGCCAGCCAATGCGCCGCGCCCAGCCAGCGGCGCCGCCAGATCAACCAGCCGAGCGTCAATGCGACCGCCGGACCGAGCACATGCACATCGCCGATCGAGGCCAGGCCGGCCATCAGCCGGTCCGCCAGCGGGTTGCGCAGTTCGTACATGAACTGGAACACGGTCTGGTCGAGCAGCAGCGGCTCGCCGCGCATGATCACCGTTGCGAGCAAGGCGAACCAGGCCCAGCCGATCGCCAGCAGGCAGACCGCCAGGATCGCCAGCGAAGCCGATTCCGGGCGCCGCGGATCGACCAGCGCCGCTGCGTAGCGACCCAGCCGTGGATGGTGACGCGTCCAGCCGAGCAAGCGCGCGAGCAGGCTGTTGGCGTGCGCGTCGAACCAGCGATAGGTGTAGAGCACGATCGCCCAGGCCAGCGCCAGCACCGCGACCAGCGCACCGAGCACGATCGCCAGCCGGTCGGCGACCGCGGCGACCGCATCATAGGATGCGCCGAACAGCCAGCCCGGCGCCAGGAACAGCGCGCCCCACGACAGGCAGGCCACGCCGCTGACCGGCAGGTAGCGCCGCAACGGCATCTTCGCGATGCCGGCGATCGCGGGCACGAACGGCCGGATGGCGCCGACGTAGCGCGCGATCAGGATGCTCTTGATGGCGTTGCGGCGGAACAGGGTCTCGCCGCGATCGAGCAGCTGCGGAAACTTGTGGAACGGCCACACCGTCCGCAGCCCGTGGCCCCAGCGGCGGCCGACCCAGTAGCTCAGCCCGTCGCCGGCCAGTGCGCCGAGCGCGGCGCAGGCGACCGCATACGGGCCGGAGATCTCGCCCAGGCCGATCAGCACGCCGATCGCGAACAGCAGGGGCAGCGCCGGCACGATGGCGCCGAGCACGATGACCGAGTCGCAGAAGGCGATCAGGAAGATCACGATGCCGGCCGCGACCGGGTGGTCGCCGACCCACCCGATGAGGCTGTTGAAGAAGTCGCTGAGCATCGCGCCATTATGGCAGGGCATCGCGCTCGGCCCGCCTTGTCCCCACCCCTGCGTCGGCCGACGTTAACCCCCGGCCCGATCCGTACAATGCGGCCATGTCATCGCCCGTCGACTCCGCCACCGAGGTACGCGCGCTCAAGTCCGACAGCTTCGGCCGCATCGCGCTGATGCGCGGTGCCGACGGCGGCCTGTTCGTGCGCCGGGACCTGCGCCACGTGCCGCTGTGGCTGCGGCTGCCGGCCTGGTGGCTGGCGCGCCGCGAGGCGCGCGGGCTGGCCCGCGTGCGCGGCATGGCCGACGTGCCCCAGCTGCTGCGCTGGGACGGGCGGCGGCTCGACCGCAGCTACATGGCCGGTGCGGCGATGTACCAGCGTCCGCCGCACGGCGATCTGGCCTATTTCCGCCACGCGCGGCGCCAGTTGCAGGCGCTGCATCGGCGCGGCCTGGCGCACAACGACCTGGCCAAGGAGGCGAACTGGCTGGTGCTCGACGATGGCCGGCCGGCGATCATCGACTTCCAGCTCGCCGTCGTCGGCGCGCCGCGTTCGCGCTGGATGCGGCTGCTCGCGCGCGAGGACCTGCGTCACCTGCTCAAACACAAGCGCACCTATTGCCGCGCCGCGCTCACCCCGGTCGAGCAGCGCCTGCTGCGGCGGCGCTCCTGGGTGCGCGATCTGTGGTTCCGCACCGGCAAGCCGGTCTATCGCGTGGTCACCCGCAAGCTGTTGAAGTGGGAAGACAACGAAGGCCAAGGCCCCAAGCCTTGACGCCGTGCGTGGTGTCCGGTGTGCCCGACGCGCGCAGTGCGCTGTACGCGCAGTTGCCCGGCGCCGATTTCCGCCATGCCAGCCGGGTCCAGACCATGCGTGGCGGCCGTACGGCATTGCAGGCCTATCGCGACCTCGCCGCCGCCGTTCCGGGCTGGTTCGATGGCCTGATGGCGGTGCGCAATCGCAGCCTGCGGCTGTTGGGCATGAAGGACCTGGGCGCGCTGCGCGCGGTGCAGGCGAGCGACACGCCGCGGCCGGGCGAGCGCCTCGGCATCTTCACCCTGCAGGCGCTGTGCGACGCGGCGATCGTGCTCGAAGACGACGACCGGCATCTACGCGTCCAGTTGGCGGTGCAATGGCATGACGAGGCCATGCTCGAAGTGGCCACGGTCGTGCACGTCCACAATGCGTTCGGGCATCTGTACATGCAGCCCGTCGCACCGATCCATCGGCTGATCGTGCCGCACCTGCTCCAGCGCCAGGTGCGCGCCTACAGCTGAGCGTGGGCCGTCAGAACCGTCAGTCGGCCCCGCGCAATGCCAAGAGGTGACGTCCGATGTACCGGCGGTCGGCGTCGAAGTCGTAGCCCAGCGCCAGCGTGCCGAGGTCCTCGCAGGCATGGCAGCTGCGCATCGGGATCTCGAAACGCAGGCGCAGGCCGCCGTCGGCCAGGGCTTGGCTGCCTGCGGCCTTGGCCGGCGCGAACGGCACCGCATCGGGATGCGCCTCGAAGAATGCACCGAGGTCGGGATGCGAGCGCCCCGCGCCGTCCGGCAGCACATCCTCGTCCACATCCACCGCGTGGCCGTCGGCATCGACCAGCCACAAACCCTCGTTGGTGTTGGCGCGGAACGGATAGGTGATCTGTGCATGGCCCACACCGTCGATCGAGCGCCAGCCGCTGACATGGCCAGGGTCGCCGAGTGCGATCAGGCGGGTGGTCGCGGCCAGCGCCTCGGGCGAGGCTCCGCCGGCGCGCATGGTCGACAGCATGCAGTCGTCGATCGTTGCCGTACCGGTGCGGCAGGCCGACAGGTCGCCCTGCCAGACCGACGCCGGCCCCACCACCAGATCGTCGCCGTCTGCGACCGTGTCCGGCTCCGTGGGCGCCTGCATCGATGCGGCCTCCGAGGCCGGCTGCGCAGCAGGGCGTGCGGCCGATGCAGGGCCGTCGGCGGCATCAGGCGTCGCGCCGCCGCAGGCGGCCAGCGACAGGGCGAACAGGGCGAGAGCGGCACGGCGCATCGACAGGACCCGGGTCGGAAGGGCCGGTCAGTATCGCGCCGCCGCCTGAACGCGGCCAGCGCCGCGCGCGCATAATGCGTCCGACCACTCCATCGACGGGACTTGGCATGTCCACACTGGCCGGCAAGACGCTCTTCATCACCGGTGCCTCGCGCGGCATCGGTCTGGCGATCGCCCTGCGCGCTGCGCGCGATGGCGCCAACGTCGCGATCGCCGCGAAGTCGTCGGTGCCCAACCCCAGGCTGCCGGGTACCATCCACAGCGCGGCCGACGCGGTGAACGCGGCGGGCGGCCAGGCCCTGGCACTCAAGTGCGACATTCGCGACGAGGACCAAGTGCGGGCCGCAGTCGCCGCCACCGTCGACGCCTTCGGCGGGATCGACATCTTGGTCAACAACGCCAGCGCGATCTGGCTGCGCGGCACCCTCGACACGCCGATGAAGCGCTTCGACCTGATGCAGCAGGTCAACGCCCGCGGCAGCTTCCTGTGCGCGCAGGCCTGCCTGCCGCATCTGCTTGCCGCCCCCGAACCGCACATCCTGACCCTGTGCCCGCCGCCGTCGCTCGATCCCAAGTGGTGGGCGCCGCACACCGGCTACACGCTGGCCAAGATGGGCATGAGCTTCGTCACGCTGGGCCTGGCGGCCGAGTTCGGCCCGCAGGGGGTCGCGGTCAATGCGTTGTGGCCGCGCACTCTGATCGGCACCGATGCCTTGAACATGATTCCCGGCGTCGAGCGCGGCAACGGCCGCAGCCCGGCGATCATGGGCGATGCGGCGCACGCGATCCTGGTACGGCGCGCTGCCGGCTTCCACGGCCAATTCCTGATCGACGACGAGGTGCTGCGCGAGGCGGGGGTCGAGGACTTTTCGCACTACGCGCTCGATCCGAGCCAGCCCTTGCTGCCCGACCTGTTCCTGTAAGCGCGTCCACGCGCCTTCGGCCCGTGGATTCCGCGAAT
This sequence comes from Luteimonas sp. TWI382, assembly GCF_039674545.1. NCBI lineage: Bacteria > Pseudomonadati > Pseudomonadota > Gammaproteobacteria > Lysobacterales > Lysobacteraceae > Luteimonas > Luteimonas sp. TWI382. The sequence goes on along the minus strand of NZ_JBDJNS010000002.1, from coordinate 189,859 downwards.
CGGCGGTCCGGTCGGCGCCCGAATGCGCGAGAATGCGCGATTCCACTCCCCGAGCGATTTCCCCGGCATGAGCACCGCGACCGACGCCCCGCTGTCCCTGGCCCGTTATGTCCTGCCGGTGTACCGGCCGCGCGCGCTCGTGCTCGAACGCGGCCAGGGCGCACGCCTGTGGGACGACGCCGGTCGCGAGTACGTGGACCTGTCGGCGGGGATCGCCGTGTGCGGCCTCGGTCACAACGATCCCGACCTCCTCAAAGCACTGGTCGAGCAGGCCGGCAAGCTGTGGCACACCAGCAACGTGTTCTACAGCGCACCGCCGCTGCAGCTGGCGGCCGAACTGGTCGAGGCCAGCGGCTTCGCCACGCGCACATTCCTGTGCAACTCCGGGGCCGAGGCCAACGAGGCGGCGATCAAGCTGGTGCGCAAGTGGGCTGCGGCGCAGGGCCGCAGCCCCGATCGCCGCGTGATCGTCACCTGCCGCGGCAGCTTCCACGGTCGCACCCTGGCCACGGTCACCGCGACCGCGCAGCCCAAGTACCAGGCCGGCTACGAGCCGCTGCCCGGCGGCTTCCGCTACGTGGACTTCAACGACATCGCACAGCTCGAAGCGGCCATGGCCGGTGGCGACGTCGCCGCGGTGATGCTCGAGCCGGTGCAGGGCGAGGGCGGGGTGATGCCCGCTGCCGATGGTTACCTGGCGGCCGTGCGCGCGCTGTGCGATCGCCACGACGCCTTGCTGGTGCTCGACGAGATCCAGTGCGGCATGGGACGCACCGGCACGCTGTTCGCATTCCAGCAGGACGGCGCGACGCCCGACATCGTCACCCTGGCCAAGGCGCTCGGCGGCGGCTTTCCGATCGGCGCGCTGTTGGCCGGGCCGAAGGTCAGCGATGCCATGCAGTTCGGCGACCACGGCACCACGTTCGGTGGCAACCCACTGGCCGCCGCAGTCGCGCGCGTCGCGCTGCGCAAGCTCGCATCCAAGCAGATCGCCGAGAACGTGGCGCGCCAGTCGCGCGCGCTGCGCGATGGTCTGGCCGCGCTCGATGCCGAGTTCGGTCTGTTCTCCGAGGTCCGTGGCCGCGGCTTGATGCTCGGCGCCGTGCTGCGCCCCGAGCACGCCGGACAGGCCGCCGCGATCCTCGACCGCGCCGCGCACCACGGCCTGCTGCTGCTGCAGGCCGGGCCCGACGTGCTGCGCTTCGTGCCGGCGCTCAATATCACCGACGCCGACATCGCCGAAGGCCTGGCGCGCCTGCGCGCCGCGCTGGCCGATCATCTCGCGGCGGGGTGATGGGTGGCGGCGCATGCTGCGCCGATCGCATCGTATGGGCTGTCTAGGGCAGCCCATGCCGCCGCAGCACCCGCCGCAGCGAGCGCGCGTCGTGCACGGTGTCGGCCTGCAGCCCGGCGGCGCGTGCACCGCGCACGTTGGCGAACAGATCGTCGACGAACAGCGCGTGCCGGGCCTCGACGCCGAAGTGCGCGAGCGCCCGCTCGAAGATCGCGCGCTCGGGCTTGCGCGCCTGTAGCGCGCCGCTGCACAGCACACGGCCGTCGAGCGCCGGGAACAGTGGCGCGACGATGCGGCGCATCGCCTCGGCCATCAGCGCGCCGTTGTTGCTGAGCACGCCGATCGGCACGCGCTGTGCGACCAACGTCACAAGCGCCAGGACCGCGGGATCCACGCGGCTGGCGCTCACGCGTGCGTCGATCCACGTCTTGGCGTCGATGCTGCCGCCCAGTGCCGCGCCCAGCCGCTGCAGATAGGTCGCGGTGTCGATCGCGCCACTGTCGTAGGCCCGCTCCAGACCCGAATCCAACAGCGCCGCGTCGACCCGGGCTGCCGAGCAGCCTGCGGCGCGTGCCAGCGCGGCCAAGCGTGTCGCATGCGTGTAGTGCGCAAGCACGCCGTCGAAGTCGAACAGCACCAGCGCCGGTCGGGGCCGCGCGCTCAATGCGAAGCGTCGTCCGCGGGCAGGCTGTGGCCGCAATGCCGGCAATACAGCGCACCCTGTTCGTGGTCGGTCAGCGCACACCCGTCGCAGCGGACGTGGCGCCGCTTCGGACGCAGGGTGCTGGCGAGTTCGGCGGTGTAGATGCCGGTCGGCACGGCGATGATGCTGTAGCCGATCAGGATCAGGATCGAAGTGATGAAACGGCCGAACGGCGTGCCCGGGGAGATGTCGCCGAAGCCGACGGTGCCCATCGTCACGACCGCCCAGTACATGCCGGTCGGGATCGACGTGAAGCCGTGCGCCGGGCCTTCGATGACGTACATCAGCGCGCCGAAGATGACCACGATCGTCACCACCGTGCACACGAAGACCGCGATCTTGCGCCGACTGCGCACCAGGGCGCCGATCAGCACCCCAGCCTCGGACGAGTACTGCACCAGTTTGAGGACGCGGAAGATGCGCAACAGCCGCAGGACCCGAATCACCAGCAGGTACTGGCTGCCGGCGACCAGCAGCGACAGATAGCTGGGCAGGATCGCCAGCAGGTCGATGACGCCGAAAAAGCTCGTGGCGTAACGCAACGGACGCCGGACGGCCCACAGGCGGAGGCCGTACTCGATCGTGAACAGGACGGTGAACACCCATTCCGCGACCAGCAACGCCTGGTGCCAGCGCGCCTTGATCGACGGTTCGCTGTCGAGCAGAACGACGACGACGCTGGTCACGATCGTCGCGATCAGGGCGAGATCGAAGTTGCGTTCGGCGGGCGTGTCGTGGTGGAACAGCAACCGATAGCAGAGGTTGCGAACCCCCGTCGGGCTGCCGGGCAGGAAGTCGCGTTCGAACACGCTGGCCTGCGGATCGGACGTCTGCGCCGGGCCGCCCGCCGGCTTCATGACGCCCCGACGATCGGGAATGCGCTGCGAGCGGCTTCGAGGGTCGCGCCGATCACATCGGCATTGTGCGCCGAGGACAGGAACCCGGCCTCGAACGCCGACGGCGCGAGGAACACGCCGCGTTCGAGCATCGCTTGGAAGAACCGGTTGAAGGCCGCCGTGTCGCAGGCGACGGCCTGCGCATAGGTGTCCACACTCGGCTGGTCGGTGAAGAACAGCCCGAACATCGCGCCGACGCGGGTGGTCGTGAACGGCACGCCGGCTTCGCGCGCCGCCGCTTCCAGGCCGTCGCAGAGCGTGTGCGTCGCGGCCTCGAGCGCATCGTGGAAGCCCGGCTCGGAAATCAGGTCGAGCATCGCCAACCCGGCCGCCATCGCCACCGGATTGCCGCTCAGGGTGCCGGCCTGATAGATCGGGCCGGCCGGTGCGATCTGTTCCATCAATGCGCGCCGGCCGCCATAGGCACCCACCGGCATGCCGCCGCCGATGATCTTGCCGAACGTGCTCAGGTCCGGCGTCACCCCGTAGCGCGCCTGCGCGCCGCCGAGCGCGACGCGGAAGCCGGTCATCACCTCGTCGAAGATCAGCAGCGCACCGTGCTGCGTGCACAACGCGCGCAGATGCTGCAGGTAGCCCTCGCGCGGCGGCAGGCAGTTGGCGTTGCCGACCACCGGTTCGATGATCAGCCCGGCGATCTGGTCGCCGGCGCGCGCGAACAACTCGGTGGCGGCGTCGAAGTCGTTGTAGGGCAGGGTCAGCGTGAGATCGGCCAGCGCCTTGGGCACGCCCGGCGAGGTCGGCACGCCGAAGGTCAGCGCGCCACTGCCGGCCTTGACCAGGAACGAATCGCCGTGGCCGTGGTAGCAGCCTTCGAACTTCACGATGCAGCTGCGACCGGTCGCGCCGCGCGCCAGGCGGATCGCCGACAGCGTGGCCTCGGTGCCCGAATTGACCATGCGCACCATCTCGCACGAGGGCACCAGCGCGGTGATGCGCTCGGCCATCGTCACCTCGGCGGGGCACGGCGCGCCGAACGACAGTCCATCGCCGATCGCGCGCTTGACTGCCTGCCGCACCTCGGGGTGGTTGTGGCCGACGATCATCGGGCCCCAGGAGCCGACGTAGTCGATGTAGCGATTGTCGTCGACGTCGAACAGGTACGGGCCGTCGGCGCGCTGCACGAAGAACGGTTCGCCGCCGACCGACTTGAACGCGCGCACCGGCGAATTGACGCCGCCGGGCAGCAGCGTGCGGGCGCGGGCGAACAGAGCTTGCGAACGGGCGGTATCCATGACGACTCCAGAAAAGAGGGGCGGGCTCAGAGCCCGAAGCAGGCGCGGTAGGCGCGCGCGGCGCCGGCGGGGTGCGGCGCATCGAAGACGCCGCTGACGACGGCGACCAGATCCGCGCCGGCCGCGACGAGCGTGCGTGCATTGTCCGGGGTGATGCCGCCGATCGCCACCCGCGGCACACCCAGCGCGGCCGCCTCGCGCAGCAGTGCGGGACGTGCGCGCCGCGCCGCCGGCTTGGTGGGCGAGGGATAGAAGCTGCCGAAGGCGACGTAGCTGGCGCCGGACTCGACCGCGCGCACAGCGAGTGCGCCGTCGTCGTAGCAGGACGCGCCGAGGATCGCCTGCGCACCCAGCGCCGCCCGCGCCTCGACGAGCGCGCCATCGTCCTCGCCCAGATGTGCGCCGTCGGCGCCGAGTTCGGCCGCCAGCCGCCAGTCGTCGTTCACCAGCAACGGCACGCCGGTGGCCCGGCACAGCCCCAGCAATGCGCTGGCCTGCGCCCGTCGCAGCGCTGCGTCGGCGCGCTTGTTGCGGTACTGCAGCCAGGTCGCATGCGGCAGCACGCTGGCGACCCGCGCCAGCAGCCGTGCGGTGTCGATCTCATCAGGTGTAAGGAGGTACAGCCCGCGCGGCGGCTCGATCGGGGAAGCGTTCATCGGCATGGGTTCCGGTCCACGGGACGCGATGGGACAATGCGGCTCCGGACCGACACC
>NZ_JBDJNS010000002.1:0-180000 GCF_039674545.1 Luteimonas sp. TWI382 | reverse complement strand
CCTCGAAAGCTATTTAGGTAGCGCCTCATGTGAATCTTCCTGGGGGTAGAGCACTGTTATGGCTAGGGGGTCATTGCGACTTACCAAACCATTGCAAACTCCGAATACCAGGACAGAATGCATGGGAGACACACGGCGGGTGCTAACGTCCGTCGTGAAAAGGGAAACAACCCAGACCCACAGCTAAGGTCCCAAATTATCACTAAGTGGGAAACGATGTGGAAAGGCACAGACAGCCAGGAGGTTGGCTTAGAAGCAGCCATCCTTTAAAGAAAGCGTAATAGCTCACTGGTCGAGTCGGTCTGCGCGGAAGATTTAACGGGGCTAAGTGATAAACCGAAGCTTGGGGTGCACAACTTGTTGTGCGCGGTAGAGGAGCGTTCCGTAAGCCGTCGAAGGCGGATTGAGAAGTCCGTTGGAGGTATCGGAAGTGCGAATGCTGACATGAGTAACGATAATGAGGGTGAAAAGCCCTCACGCCGAAAGCCCAAGGTTTCCTTGCGCAACGTTAATCGACGCAGGGTGAGTCGGCCCCTAAGGCGAGGCAGAAATGCGTAGTCGATGGGAAGCTGGTTAATATTCCAGCACCTCGCATAAGTGCGATGGGGGGACGGAGAAGGTTAGGTCTACCAGGCGTTGGTTGTCCTGGAGAAAGGCGGTAGGAGTGGGTCTTAGGCAAATCCGGGACCCTTTAACTCCGAGCACCGAGACGAGCTCATTAGAGCGAAGTGACTGATACCACGCTTCCAGGAAAAGCCCCTAAGCTTCAGCTTATGCAGACCGTACCGTAAACCGACACAGGTGGGTAGGAAGAGAATTCTCAGGCGCTTGAGAGAACTCGGGTGAAGGAACTAGGCAACATAGCACCGTAACTTCGGGAGAAGGTGCGCCCTTGATCGTGGCTCGTGCGAGCTAGAGCGATCGAGGGCCGCAGTGACCAGGCCGCTGCGACTGTTTATCAAAAACACAGGACTCTGCAAACACGAAAGTGGACGTATAGGGTCTGACGCCTGCCCGGTGCCGGAAGGTTAATTGATGGGGTCAGCCGCAAGGCGAAGCTCTTGATCGAAGCCCCGGTAAACGGCGGCCGTAACTATAACGGTCCTAAGGTAGCGAAATTCCTTGTCGGGTAAGTTCCGACCTGCACGAATGGCGTAACGATGGCGGCGCTGTCTCCACCCGAGACTCAGTGAAATTGAAATCGCTGTGAAGATGCAGCGTTCCCGTGGCAAGACGGAAAGACCCCGTGAACCTTTACTATAGCTTTACACTGAACGTTGAGTTCGTCTGTGTAGGATAGGTGGGAGGCTATGAAACTGTGGCGCTAGCTGCAGCGGAGCCAACCTTGAAATACCACCCTGTCGTGCTTGACGTTCTAACCTAGGTCCGTTATCCGGATCGGGGACCGTGTATGGTGGGTAGTTTGACTGGGGCGGTCTCCTCCCAAAGAGTAACGGAGGAGCTCGAAGGTACGCTCAGCGCGGTCGGACATCGCGCACTGTGTGCAAAGGCATAAGCGTGCTTGACTGCAAGATCGACGGATCAAGCAGGTAGGAAACTAGGACTTAGTGATCCGGTGGTTCTGTATGGAAGGGCCATCGCTCAACGGATAAAAGGTACTCCGGGGATAACAGGCTGATACCGCCCAAGAGTTCATATCGACGGCGGTGTTTGGCACCTCGATGTCGGCTCATCACATCCTGGGGCTGTAGTCGGTCCCAAGGGTATGGCTGTTCGCCATTTAAAGTGGTACGCGAGCTGGGTTCAGAACGTCGTGAGACAGTTCGGTCCCTATCTGCCATGGGCGTTGGAGATTTGAGAGGGGCTGCTCCTAGTACGAGAGGACCGGAGTGGACGAACCTCTGGTGTTCCGGTTGTCACGCCAGTGGCACTGCCGGGTAGCTATGTTCGGAAGCGATAACCGCTGAAAGCATCTAAGCGGGAAGCGCGCCTCAAGATGAGATCTCCCGGGAGCTTGACTCCCCTGAAGGAACCATCAAGACCAGGTGGTTGATAGGCTGGGTGTGTAAGTACAGCAATGTATTGAGCTAACCAGTACTAATGATCCGTGTGGCTTGACCATATAACCTCAAGTTGCTTCGCAATCCGAAGCATCCTTGGCCCTACGACACGTACAGTCGTCCCAATGTTCGCTACTTCCCAACCTCTGAGAGCGTGAGCGCTGTCGGTCCCAATTCGAGCGGAGCATTCCCTCGAAACATCGACCGACCGGCGACCCTCCACCCTCTCCCTGGTGACAATAGCTGTATGGAACCACCCGATCCCATTCCGAACTCGGAAGTGAAACGTACATGCGCCGATGGTAGTGTGCATCTAGCATGCGAGAGTAGGTCATCGCCAGGGTCTTTACCCAAAACCCCCGCCGGTTATCCGGCGGGGGTTTTTCTTTGCGCCGCTTCGTTGTTTGCCGCGGGCACCAGCCCGACTTACTTCGGAAGGTCCGGTCGCCTGCTTGCTTCGGGCGGGCAGCAGCCCGCCGCCCGGTAGCCGCTCTTCCCTCGGCAAGGCATCCTGCCTTGACTCGGGCGCGCGCTATCCATGGCGCGCTTGACGCAGCCACCGGCCGCCAGGCCGCCACCAGCTACTCGAGAAATCGGTTCAGCGCCGCAGACGGTGCAGTTGCGCCAAGTCCTCCGCCACAGATGCGTCGCGGGGCCAGGCGAGTGCTGCTGAGTTGATATCCGTGGTGTGCACAGAGCCCGGCTTGGTACGATGCGTCCGGCACGGGCCTATAGCTCAATGGTTAGAGCAGAGGACTCATAATCCTTTGGTTCCAGGTTCGAGTCCTGGTGGGCCCACCAGCCAACGCAACGTTTCGCGAAACCCTTACATCCGCATCGTTACATTGCGGCACTACCTGAATGCGATGCGGCGGAACGATGATGCTCGACCCTGATCGATTGGCGGCAGCTGTGGCGCGCTCCGCCAGCTCCGAGCGCGCCTTGCGGTACAGCGCATGAGCGCGCCTGCACCGCCGGGGATCCGGCCGTCGCCGGCGCCTCTGCCGCCCGAACATCCGATTCCCATGCCGGTGCAGTCGCTGCGCACCGGGCGCTTGGTGTCGCCGAGCCTGCCCAGCGCGCCGCGCGGGATGGGCTGGCGGCGCGCTGCGATCGTGGGAGTGACCGGCGGCCTGACCGTCCTGGCCACCTATCAGATCTGGTGGCTGTTGCGGATCGGCGGCATCGATGTGCTCGAGGGCTTGCTGCTGGCGGTGTTCGTGCCGTTGTTTGCCTGGATCGCGCAGTCGTTCGCCAGTTCGCTGGCGGGTTTTGCGATCGTGCTGCTGCGCCGGCCGGCGCGGCTGGGTATCGATGCCCGGGATCCGTTGCCGGTTCTGGCCTCGCGCACCGCGTTGTTGATGCCGACCTACAACGAACACCCCGAGCGGCTGTTCGCCGGGGTCCAGGCGATCTGCGAATCCCTGGCCGAGACGGGGCAGGGCGATCGGTTCGATCTGTTCGTTCTCAGCGACACCCGCGATGCCGGCATCCACGCACGTGAATTGCAGGCCTTTGCGCGGCTGCGTGCGCTGGATCTGGGCGTCACGCTCTACTACCGGCGCCGGGAAGACAACCGCGAGCGCAAGGCCGGCAACATCGCCGATTGGGTGCGGCGCTGGGGCGGGGGCTATCCGCAGTTCCTGATCCTTGATGCCGACAGCCTGATGACCGGCGATACCCTGGTGCGCCTGGCCGGTGCGATGGAGCGCCACGACGATGTCGCGTTGATCCAGACGCTGCCGGTGATCGTCAACGGCACGACGATGTTCGCGCGGATGCAGCAGTTCTCCGGCCGTATGTATGGCCCAGTCATCGCCCAGGGCGTGGCCTGGTGGCACGGCGCGGAAAGCAATTACTGGGGGCACAACGCGATGATCCGCAGCGCCGCGTTCGCCGCCCATGGCGGTCTGCCCGAGCTCCATGGCACCACCCCTTTCCGCGGCACCGTGCTCAGCCACGATTTCGTCGAGGCGGCGCTGTTGCGTCGCGGCGGTTGGGCCTTGCACATGGTGCCGACGCTCGAGGGCAGCTACGAGGAAGGGCCGCCGACGCTGACCGACATGCTGATCCGCGATCGCCGCTGGTGCCAGGGCAACCTGCAGCACGGCGGCGTGCTGCCGGCGCGCGGCCTGCACTGGGTCAACCGCTGGCACATGCTGATCGGCATCGGCCACTATTTGACCGCACCGCTGTGGGCAATGCTGATCCTGGTCGGGCTTGCAGTGCCGCTGCAGCACGGCATGCCCGGCGAAGGCGGCTTCTCGGCGGCAGGCTACTGGATGGCGATCGACGACGGCCGCTTCCTGGGCGTGTTCGTGCTGACGATGGTGTTGTTGTTCGCGCCGAAGATCTTCGGCTACGTCGCCACCTTGAGCGATGCGCGCATGCGCCGTGGCTGCGGCGGGGCCGTGCGCGGGTTCGTCAGCCTGCTGATCGAGAACGTGCTGGCAGCGCTGATGGCGCCGGTCACCATGTACGTGCAGTCGCGCGGCGTGGCCGAGGTGCTGGCAGGGCGCGATTCGGGCTGGGACGCCCAGCAGCGCGACGATGGGCGGCAAACTTACGGCGAGCTGTGGCGCAGCTACCGCGGGACCACGGTCCTCGGTGTCGGCATGGGGATCGTCGCCTGGTGGATATCGCCGGGGCTGGCGCTGTGGATGTCCCCGATGATCATCGGCCTGGCCGGCTCGATTCCGATCGTGCGGTTGACCTCGTCGCGGCGGCTGGGACTGGCGATGCGCCGGGCGCGCCTGTTCGCCACGCCCGAGGAAGCCGCCCCGCCGCGCGTGCTGCTGCGTGCCAGCGAGTTGCGTGCGCAGGCCGAGGCGCCGGTGGCGCCGCGCGCGGATTGACGCGATGCCGCCTGCGGGACCAGCGCTTACACTGACGGGCGGTCCCACGACGACATTCCAATGAACGACGACACCGCATTGCTCGACTGCATCGAACGCGAGACCGGGCCTGCGCCTGCGTGGAGCGTGATCTGGTTGCACGGCCTGGGCGCCGACGGCAACGACTTCGCGCCCATCGTGCCCGAGCTCGTCCGCCCCGACTGGCCGGCCCTGCGTTTCGTGTTTCCCAACGCGCCGGTGCGCCCGGTGACGATCAACAACGGCGTGCGCATGCGGGCCTGGTACGACATCGTCGATATCGACCTGGACAATCGCGCCGACGAGGCCGGTGTGCAGGCGTCGGTGGCCCAGGTCGACGCGCTGATCGCCCGCGAGGCCGAGCGCGGTGTCCCGCCGGCGCGAGTGATCCTGGCCGGCTTTTCGCAGGGCGGCGCGATCACGCTCGCGGCGGGGCTGCGCCGCGGCGTTCCGCTCGGCGGGCTGGTCGGGCTGTCGACCTACCTGCCTGCCGCCGCCACTGCGCACGATGCCCTGGTCAAGGGCGCGGTCGCGCAGCCGGTGTTCATGGCGCACGGCACGCAGGACCCGGTGGTCCCGGCGATCGCCGGGCAGCAGAGCGCCGCGCTGCTGCGCCAGTTCGGCTTCGATGTGCAGTGGCAGACCTATCCGATGCCGCACTCGGTGTGCGCCGAAGAGATCGCCGATCTGGGCGACTGGCTGGGCGCGCGGTTCGCCGGCTGACAGCGGCATCGCCGCATGTGCGGCGGGCGTGGCGCGGGATGCAACGCGATCGGCCTTGCCGTGGCAGGGCGCCTGCAGCGCCGTCAGCGTCCCGCGCACCGGCCCGCTGGCATGCGGATGCCCGTCGGGGCACCATCGCAAGGGCGGGTCGGTAGACCCGGGCACGGTGCCTTGAGGAGAGCGGAAGACCATGAAGGTCGTGATCGCTGACGACGAGCCGCTTGCCCGCGAGCGGCTGCGGACATTGTTGATGCAGGTGCCGGGCGTCGAGGTCGTCGCCGAAGTCGGCGATGGCCGCGCGGCGCTGGACGCCTGCGCGGCACATGCGCCGGCGCTGGTGTTGCTCGACATCGCGATGCCGGGCATCGATGGACTGGAAGCGGCCCGGCATCTCAATACCTTCGAGCCGCGCCCGGCGATCGTGTTCTGCACCGCTTACGACGCCCATGCACTCAAGGCGTTCGAAGCGGCCGCGGTGGATTACCTGGTCAAGCCGGTGCGCGCCGAGCGTCTACAGGCGGCGGTCGAGCGCGCGCGCGCGTTCGTTGCGGGGCGGCAGGCCGCATCGGTCGTCGCCGACCGCCAGCGCACCCACCTGTGTGCCAGGCTGCGCGGCAGCCTCCGGCTGATTCCAGTCGAGGACATCCGCTATCTGCAGGCCGAGGAGAAGTACGTCGTGGTGCATCACGCGCGCGGCGAGGATCTGGTCGAGGAATCGCTCAAGTCGCTCGAAGAGGAGTTCGGCGACCGCTTCGTGCGCATCCACCGCAATTGCCTCGTCGCGCGGAACGAACTGCTGGAACTGCGCCGCGATGCCGAGGGCCACGTCCATGCCGTGCTGCGCCATGCCGAGCGCACGCTCGAGGTCAGCCGGCGCTGTGTGTCGCAGCTGCGCGACGCGGTGCGCCAGCTCTAGCCATCGCTGCGCGGTTCGCGTCCCGGTGCCGGGATCGTCGATAATGGCTGGATGGAACGACTGCGTATCGCCACCCGCAAGAGCCCGCTCGCGTTGTGGCAGAGCGAACACGTCGCCGCGGCCCTGCGCGCGCGCCATCCCGGCCTCGAGGTCGAACTGGTGCCGTTGAGCACGCGCGGTGACGAGGTGCTCGACCGGTCGCTCGCCGCGATCGGGGGCAAGGGCCTGTTCCTCAAGGAGCTGGAGATCGCGATGCAGGCCGGCGATGCCGACTGCGCCGTACATTCGCTCAAGGACGTGCCGATGGAACTCGAGCCGGGGTTCGCGCTGCCGGCAATCCTGGCGCGCGCCGACCATGCCGATGCCTTCGTCAGCAACACGTTTGCATCGATCGACGCCTTGCCCGAGGGCGCGCGCGTGGGCACCTCGTCGCTGCGGCGCCAGGCGCAGCTGCGGGCGCGTCGCCCAGACCTGGAGATCCTGGACCTGCGCGGCAACGTCAACACCCGGCTGGCCAAACTCGACAGCGGACAGTACGACGCGATCGTGCTGGCGTGCGCCGGGCTGCAGAGGCTCGGCCTGGACACCCGCATCCGTGCACGCCTGGATGCGCCCGACTGGCTACCCGCACCGGCCCAGGGCGCGATCGCGATCGAATGCCGCGACGACACGCCGCAACTGCAGGCCCTGGTGGCCGCGCTCGACCATGGCCCCACGCGCCGCTGCGTCGAGGCCGAGCGCGCGATGAACCGCGCTTTGCATGGCAGCTGCCACGTCCCGGTCGCCGCGTTCGCGCGGCTGGACGGCGGGCGGATCCTGCTCGACGGGCTGGTCGGGTCGGCCATCGACGGCCGCGCGGTCCGCGCCGGCGGCGAGGCGCCGGAAGGCGAGGGCGAGGCGCTGGGGTCGGCGGTGGCCGCCCGCCTGCTCGAAGGCGGCGCCGGCGCGTTCCTGCCCGGTTGAGGGCGGCATGACCGCGTAGGCCGCCGGTCAGAACTGGTACTGCACCTTCAGCGAGCTTTCTGTGTTGGTACTGCCGCGGCCGCCGTTGCCCAGGGTGTCGTGGCGCAGCTCGAAGTCCGAGCGCAGCGTCCACTGCGGAAACAGCTCGTAGTCGAACGCCAGCCGCTGCCGCACGAAGGTGTTCTCGCGCCCAGTCTCGACCTGCACCTGCTGGGTGAACGACGCGCGGCGGCCGAGTTCCTGCGACAACTGGACCTGGCCCCGGGCGACCGGCCCAGGTACCGCGGTACCGAAATCGGTGTATGGCTCGATGCGCACGCCGGTGCCGAACTCCAGCCGCAGCGAGGTCTCGGGGCTGCGGATCGCCTCGATCCCGTAGCTGGTGTCCCACTTCACATGGTTGCCGCCGGAACGGAAGCTGTCGCGCTGCGCGAATGGCGAGTACAGCGCGATCGCCGGACGGTCGGGCAGGCGGATGACAGGGGGCGCGACGGACTTGGGGCGGACGCCGGGTGCACGCGGGGCCCAGATCCGGCGCCGCGCTGCACTTGCGGTCCATTCCGCATCGGTGCACTTGAGCCGGAAGCACGGCCGACGCAACGGCACCTGGCGCGTCGCCACGGCGAGCACGGCCGGTTGCTCCGGCGCGGCCGGGAGCGGTTGTGTGTAGATCGGCAGGCCTGCAAAAGCCAGCCACCAGCCAGCGAGCATGACAGCCATTCATGAAATCGATTACAGCCGATTATGCCGAGCGCATCCGATCCTTCCAACCCGAAGGGCCATCGGTTGGCGTGGCGGGTTCAGCTACCGGTTCGCAGTCCGGGGCCGCCGGGCGGCGGGTCGGGACGCGCGATAATGCCTGGTCCGCGTCCAAGGATTTCGCCGTGCCCCAGTCTGCTCCTCCCGATGTCGACGTCGCCGTGATCGGTGGCGGCGCGGCCGGCGCCCTGGTGGCGCTGCACCTGCTCGCGGCCCCGGGCCTGCGCGTGGCGCTGGTCGAGCCGCGTCCGCGCCTGGCCGAGGGGGTGGCGTACTCGACGCCGCGTTTCGAGCACCTGCTCAATGTGAATGCTGCGCGGATGAGCGCATTCGACGATCGGCCGGACGACTTCCTGGCGTTCTTGCGCGAGGCGCCAGCCGCGGCGGCACGCCCGGCCGAGACGTTGCCGGCAACGTTCGCACCGCGCCGCGTGTACGGCGATTACCTGCAGGCGCGGTTGGCAGGCTGCGCGCAGGTCGGCACGCTGCTGCACCTGGCCGAGACCGTCGACGCGGTGCGGCCGGCCGCGTCCGGCTTTGCACTGCGCACCGACGCAGACACCGCGCTGCGCGCGCGGGCGGTGGTGCTGGCGACGGGCGGGGTGCCGGCCGCGCTGCCGGTGTCCGGCGCGAGTGCGGCCGCGCCCGGCACGATCGACGCCTGGGACTACGCGGCGGTCGCTGCGATCGCGCCGGAGGCCGACGTCGCGATCGTGGGTGCGGGCCTGAGCATGGTCGACGTGCTGTTGACGCTGCATGCCAACGGGCATCGCGGGCGGATCGTCGCGATCTCGCGCCATGGGCTGATGCCGCTGGCCCACGCCCCCGGAACGGTGCCGCAGGCCGGCGGCGTCGAGCCGCTGCTGCCGCTGGGCGCGCGCGCGCGCATGCGCCTGTTGCGGCAATGGGCTGCCCAGGCGCAGGCCGAGGGCCGGCCGTGGCAAGACGCGCTCGAGCGGCTGCGCCCGCAGGTGCAGGCGCTGTGGCAGGCCTGGCCGCCGGCCGAGCAGGCCCGCTTCTTGCGCCACGGCGTGCGCCACTGGGACATCCACCGGCATCGCATCGCGCCCGAGGCGGCTGCAGTGGTCGACACGATGCGCCGCGATGGCCGCTTCTCGCTGCATGCCGGCCGGGTGACGGCGGTTGCGGCGCGCGATGACGGGCGGTGGCAGCTCGACTGGCGTCGCCGTCGGCGTAGCGACGACGAACGCCTCGTGGTCGATCGCGTCGTCAACGCCACTGGACTGGAGAAGCGACCGACGCAGGTGCCCGGCACCCTGCCCGCAGCGCTATACGCGCAGGGGATCGCACGGCCCGGGCCGCATGGCATGGGCATCGACACCGACGATGTCGGTGGTGTGCGCGACCGCTCGGGCGCGACGGTGCCGGGGCTGTGGACGTTGGGGATCCCGCGGATCGGCACGCTGTGGGAAAGCATCGCGATGCCCGAGTTGCGCGGCCAGGCTGCACGCGTCGCCGCCGCGGCGCTCGCCCACGTGCGCGAGGTCGGCGCGCGCGACTGAGTCGCGCGCGTCCCGCTACAGGCAGTCGCGCTGCAGCCGGTGCAGTTCCTCCTCGGCCAACGCCCGCCCGGCGCCGAGGTCGGCATTGGCGAGATTGCGGCGGATCTGCGGGCAAGGATCGGTCGGCCCGCCGCCGAACACCAGCGCGCCGATGCCCTCGACCACGTCCTGCGCCGAGATCGGCGCGCGCATCGCGAACGCGCCATCGGGGCGCGGCGGCGCACGATGGCGCAGTGGGTCGGGGATGAAATCGACCGGCGCGGTCTGGGCGCGTGCCCACGCCCTGGCCTGGGCGTGTAACGACGTCGCCGGTGCGGGGGCGTCGGCGGGGGCGGCCGGCGCGATCTCGACCGCAGTCAGGCTGGACCGTGGTGTCGCTGTGGTCGATGGCCCGGAACGCACCAGCGGCGCCTGCGCCGCGCCGGACACAGGCGCTGGGACGACAGACACGGCAGGTGGCACGGGGTCGACCCAGATCACCTGGAGCCGGCGGTCGTCTGTGCGAGGTTTGCGTGGCTCGACAGACCCGGACAGCAGCCAGGCCAGGACCGCCAGGTGGCAGGCGAGCGTGAGTCCTGCGGCGATTCCGCCGGTGCGCTCGCGTCTTGGGGGCGTCATGTCGGGCCGTCTCCTGATCCGCGCGCGAGTCTAGGACCGACCCGTTAGCGAGTGGTTATCCGGCGCGCCATCGCGCCGCGGGCCGCGACGACGGGCCATAATCGGCCCATGGACCGATACGAACGCATCCTCTCGCTGCACCGCATCCTCAAGACCTCGCGCTACCCGGTCACGGTGGCCAGGCTGCAGGACGAACTGGAATGCTCGCGCGCCACCGTCTATCGCGACCTGGCGTTTCTGCGCGACGCATTGATGGCGCCTGTCGTGGGCGATGGCGACGCAGGCTTTCGCTACGACAGCGCTGAGGGCGACCGCTTCGAGTTGCCGGGGCTGTGGCTGAGCTCGGGCGAACTGCATGCGTTGCTCGCCGCCCAGCAACTGCTCTCGCGCAGCGGCGGCGGGGTGCTGTCGAGCGCGCTGGCGCCGCTGCAGTCGCGGATCGAGAAACTGCTCGACGAACACTCGGCCGGCAAGCAGTGGCCTGTGCAGCGGGTGCGCGTGGTGCCGCATCGCGGCCGACGCATGGACGAGCATGCCTTCCGCAACGTCTGCTCGGCGGTGCTCGAGCGTCGGCAGCTCGCGTTCGAATACCGCGCCCGCTCGACCGACGAGCGCACCCGCCGCACAGTCTCCCCGCAGCGCATCACTCACTACCGCGATAACTGGTATCTCGACGCCTGGGACCACGACCGCGACGCGTTGCGCAGCTTCTCGGTCGATCGCATCACCAATGCGCGCATGCTGCCCGGGCAGGCGCGCGACATCGCGGATGCCGAGCTCGACACCCACCTGGCGGGCAGCTACGGCATCTTCTCCGGGCCGCCCAAGGGCGTGGCGACGATCCTGTTCGAGGCCCGTGCCGCGCGCTGGGTTGCCGACGAGCACTGGCATTCGCAGCAGCAGGGCCGGTTCCTGCCCGATGGCCGCTATGAGCTCAAAGTGCCCTACAGCAATGCGCGCGAGTTGTTGATGGATGTGCTGCATTACGGCGCCGATGCGCAGATCGCCGAGCCCGTCGCGCTGCGCGAGCAGGCCCGCTCGCTGCTGGAACTGGCGCTGTCGAAGTACGAGCGCTGATCGGCGCGGTTCGCACGATCAGCGCTGCGCCCCGGCGTGCGCCCGCCGCATGCTGGCGGCAGTCAGGCTGCCGTTCTGCCGGAGGGCGGCACTGCACGGCGCAAGGGCAGGACGTGATATCCCGTGCCCATCGGTTGCGATGTCGCAATCCATGAGATGGCCGCGACCCAGACTCTCCGCACGGCCCGATCCGGGCGCTGGGAGCTCTGCCGCCATGTCGAATGTCTTCGAACCGCCTGCCTCCGATCCCCGTGCCCTTCTCGGCGCCGGCCTGCTCGGCCTGCTGTTCCTGGGCAGTGTCGCGCTGCTGTCGTTTCCCGGGCTGCGCAGCGGCGTCGCCGTGGTCGGCTGGCCGCCGCTGTGGCTGGTCGGCATGCCCGCGGCCGCCTGGCTCACTTGGTGCGTGCTTCGCCTGCCGCGCCGCCGCAAGCTGGCCTCGTCAGCGGTCTTGCGGCGGCGTCGGCCAGGCCTTGCCCAGGCGGCACGCCGTCCCGCGCCGCGCCGCCGGCCGGCCACACCGTTGCGTGCCGCGCTCGCGGCGGCGGGCTGGTTGCCGTTGGGCCGCTGAGGCCGTGTGCCCGAAAGGGATGACTTTGGTCATGCGGCGGCTGCCGATGCCCGTGCTAGCGTTGGCGGTTACTTAGATCCCCGCCCGCCGGAGGCGCCATGTCCCCGTTGTCCAAGCTCTGCCTCGCCGCCGGGATCTCCGCCGGCCTCGCGATGGGCGCCGCATCCGCCCAGGAGCCTGCCGTGAACGATCCCTACCAGTGGCTCGAAGCCGTTACCGACGACAAGGCGCTCGACTGGGTCCGCACCCAGAACGCCAAGGCCGAAGCCGAACTGGCCGCCACACCCGAGTTCAAGCAGCTCGAGTCCGACCTGTTGGCGATCTACGATTCCGACGACAAGATCCCGGTCGCCTACAAGCAGGGCGAGTGGTACTACAACTTCTGGCGCGACCGGAACCACGAGCGCGGCATCTGGCGCCGCACCACGCTCGAGGAGTACCGCAAGCCGCAGCCGAAGTGGGAGACCGTGCTCGATCTGGACGCGCTCAACAAGGCCGAGGGCGAGAACTGGGTCTGGCACGGCGCCAGTTGCCTGCGTCCGGCCTACACCCGCTGCCTGATCGCACTCTCGCGCGGCGGCGCCGACGCGGACGTGACGCGCGAGTTCGACGTGTCCACCAAGTCGTGGGTCGACGGCGGCTTCTTCCGCGAGGAAGCCAAGGGCGGCCTGGGCTGGATCGACCAGGACAACGTCTACGTCTATACCGATTTCGGCGACGGCTCGCTGACGTCCTCGGGCTACCCGCGCATCGTCAAGCAGCTGGCGCGCGGCCAGTCGATGGACCAGGCCACGCTGGTCTACGAGGGCAAGCCGGACGACATGTACATCGCGGCGATGCGCGACGACACGCCTGGCTTCGAACGCGACTTCGTCAGCCGCACCCTGGCGTTCTACAACGATGAGCTCTACCTGCGCGGCGCCGACGATGCACATCGATGTGCGAGTGGTGCGGGCGCAGGATGCGCAGGCGCGTCCGGTCAGCTGACCAAGGTCGACGCGCCGAACTCGGCGAACAAGTCGGTCCATCGCGATTGGCTGATGCTGGAACTGCGCGAGGCCTGGAACGTCGGCGGTCATGCGTACCCGGCCGGTTCGCTGCTGGTGACGAAGTTCGACGACTTCATGGCCGGCAAGCGCGAGTTCGAAGCACTGTTCGAGCCGACCCAGACCACCTCGCTGGCCGGCGCGACCTGGATCAAGAATCACCTCGTGCTCAACGTGCTCGAGGACGTCAAGAACCGGCTCACCGTGCTGACCCCGGGCGCCGACGGCTGGGCGCGCAGCGCACTGGCCGGGGTGCCCGAACTGGGCACGGTCGCGGTCACCGCGGTCGACAGCGACGAATCGGATGCGGTGTGGATGACGGTGACCGACTACCTCACGCCGAGCACGCTGATGCTCGCCGAGGTCGGCAGCGGCCGGGCGCCGGACACGCTGAAGACGATGCCGGCGTTCTTCGACGCGTCCACGCACGAAGTCGAGCAGCATTTCGCCACGTCCAAGGACGGCACTCGCGTGCCGTACTTCCTGGTGCGCCCGAAGGACATGGCGCTCGACGGCAGCAACCCGACGCTGCTCTACGGCTATGGCGGCTTCGAGATCTCGCTCACCCCCGGCTACTCGGGCGGCGTGGGCAAGGGCTGGCTGGAGAAGGGCGGGGTGTACGCGGTCGCCAACATCCGCGGCGGCGGCGAATACGGCCCGCGCTGGCATCAGGCCGCGCTCAAGCAGAACCGCCACAAGGCCTACGAGGACTTCGCGGCCGTCGCGCAGGACATGATCGCCCGCAAGATCACCTCGCCGGCGCATCTGGGCATCCGCGGCGGCAGCAACGGCGGCCTGCTCACCGGCAACATGCTCACTCAGTATCCCGAACTGTTCGGCGCGGTCGTGATCCAGGTGCCGCTGCTCGACATGCAGCGCTATCACCAGCTGCTCGCCGGTGCATCCTGGATGGCCGAGTACGGCAATCCGGACAAGCCCGAAGAGTGGGAATTCATCCGCACCTTCTCGCCGTATCACCTGTTCGATCCGGCCAAGGATTATCCGCCGACGCTGATCCTGACCTCCACGCGCGACGACCGCGTGCACCCCGGCCACGCCCGCAAGATGATGGCCAGGATGTCGGAGGCCGGGAAGGACGTGCGCTACTACGAGAACATCGAGGGCGGCCATGGCGGCGCGGCGAACAACCGCCAGCAGGCCCACATGGATGCGCTCTACCTGACGTTCCTGTGGCAGCAACTGGGCAAGTGATGCCATCGCGCACCGGCCGCCTTCGCGGCCGGTGTTCTTTCTGACGTTGCATCGGCAGCGAGTGGACCCACCTATGAAGACATCTTTCCCCCGCGCGGCCACGTTGCTGGCCGCGCCGATCCTGACGAGTCTGAGCCTGATGAGCGCTTCTCCCGCCACCCACGCCGCCGAGCCGGCCCCACCCGACGCCGAGCAGCGCCCGCATACCGTCAAGGCACCGCACGGCGCGACCCGCGAGGATGTCTACTACTGGCTGCGCGACGACAAGCGCGAGGACCCGGCGATGCTGGCGTATCTCAACGCCGAGAACGCCTATGCCGACACGGTGCTCGCGCCGCTCAAGCCGCTCGAGGACCGTCTCTATGACGAGATCGTCGGCCGGATCCAGCAGGACGACAGCTCGGTGCCGTACCGCGATCGCGGCTTCTGGTATTACGCGCGCTTCGAGACCGGCAAGGATTACCCGGTCCATGCCCGCCGCGCGGACGGTCCCGGAATCGATGCACTGTCGATCCAGGCCGCGAACGCCAAGGGCGACTTCGCCGGCGAGCAGGTGATGCTCGACGTCAACCAGCTCGCCGAGGGCAAGGATTACTACGCGGTCGGGGACTGGGACGTGACCCGTGACAACCGCATCCTGGCCTATGCCGACGATACCAACGGCCGGCGCCAGTACACGGTGCGCTTCAAGAACCTGGAGACCGGCGAGGTCTACCCCGAGACCATTCCCGGCGTGTCGGCGAACCTGGTCTGGGCCGACGACGGCAAGACCCTGTTCTACGTCGAGAACGATCCCGAGACCCTGCTCACTGTGCGCGTGAAGAAGCACGTACTCGGCACGCCGGTCGCCGACGACGTGCTGGTCTACGAGGAGAAGGACGACAGCTTCTACATGGGCATCGATCGCACGCGTGACGACCGCTTCATCGTCATCGGCCTGGGCAGCACCGTGTCGAGCGAACTGCGCTATGCCCCGGCCGACAATCCCGAGACGTTCACCGTGCTCGCTCCGCGCGCGCGCGACGTCGAGTACGACGCCGACCACCACGGTGACCGCTGGGTGATCCGCACCAATGCGGACAAGGCGACGAACTTCAAGCTCGTCACCGCGCCCAGCGATGCGACCTCGCGTCAGCAGTGGACCGATCTGGTACCGCA
The DNA here is from genome assembly GCF_039674545.1 of Luteimonas sp. TWI382. Taxonomy (NCBI): domain Bacteria; kingdom Pseudomonadati; phylum Pseudomonadota; class Gammaproteobacteria; order Lysobacterales; family Lysobacteraceae; genus Luteimonas; species Luteimonas sp. TWI382. The sequence continues at coordinate 164,543 of NZ_JBDJNS010000002.1, read as the reverse complement.
CCGCGACGACGTCTATATCGAAGGCTACGAACTGTTCGACGGCTTCACCGCCATCGAAGAGCGCGCGCAGGCGCTGACCCGCGTGCGTGTGCTCAAGGCCGATGGCAGCGACACGTTCGTGCAGGCCGACGAGCCCGCCTACGCGATGGGCCTGTCGATCAATTCCGAGCCCGACACCGACTGGCTGCGCTACAGCTACACCTCGCTGACCACGCCGGCGACGACGTTCGAGGTCAACACGCGCACCGGCGAGCGCCGCCAGCTCAAGCAGCAGGCGGTGATCGGCTACGACCCGTCCAACTACGTCACCGAGCGGGTGTGGACGACCGCGCGCGACGGCCAGCGTGTGCCGGTGTCGCTGGTCTACCGCAAGGGGTTCGCGAAGGACGGCACCGCGGCGATGCTGCAGTATGGCTACGGCAGTTACGGTGCATCGATGGATCCGGGCTTCAGCGTGACCAACGTCAGCCTGCTCGACCGCGGCATGGTCTATGCGATCGCGCACATCCGCGGCGGCGAGGAAATGGGCCGCGCCTGGTACGACGACGGCAAGCTGCTCAACAAGGTCAACACCTTCACCGATTTCATCGACGTCACCGACGACCTGGTCAAGCGCGGCTACGCTGCGCCCGATCGCGTCGCCGCCTACGGCGGCAGCGCCGGCGGCCTGCTGATGGGCGCGATCTCGAACATGGCGCCCGAGAAGTACCGGGTGATCCTGTCGCAGGTGCCGTTCGTCGACGTGGTCACGACGATGCTCGACCCGAGCATCCCGCTGACCACCAACGAGTACGACGAATGGGGCAACCCGGAAGACAAGCGCTACTACGACTACATCCTCGGCTACTCGCCCTACGACAACCTGCAAGCCAAGGCCTACCCGGCGATGTTCGTCGGCACCGGGCTGTGGGACTCGCAGGTGCAGTACTGGGAGCCGGCGAAGTACGTGGCGCGGTTGCGCGACGTCAACACCAGCACGCATCCGGTGGTGTTCCGCACCAACATGGAAGCCGGCCACGGCGGCAAGTCGGGACGTTTCCGTCGCTACCGCGAATCGGCCGAGATGTACGCGTTCATGCTCGACCAGTTGGGCCTGCGCGAGACTCCGGCGGCATCCGTCGCCCGCTGAGGCGAGGGCGGTGGCCCGTTGACGCGGGCCGCCGCGCGTTGCAGAATGCGCGGCTCGTAGCGAACGCGACGGCGCCCGATGGCTATGTAGCTCAGCCGGTTAGAGCACAGCACTCATAATGCTGGGGTCGGTGGTTCGAGTCCACCCATAGCCACCATCGGGGCTTCCTCGAGAACCCGCCGCCCGGCGGGTTTTTGCTGTCTGCGGTCTGCCTGCCATCGCGCCCGGCACCGGCGCACGGTCGCGTACCTGGGTCCTTCGTCTGTGGCGCCATGCGAGCCTGCGTTCGCGCCTGGGAGCAGCGCGCAGGGGCACGGGCCGCTGCCGCGGCGGCGCGACGCTTCCCCCCCGCCAAGACCCGGCGCGCAGATCCTGCGCCCCAACCTGAACGCCGCCATGCAAGGCCGCCGCGGGCGTGGCGCGCGCCGAGGCTGCGACCGCTTGTCGCCCCGCCGGACCCGTGGCAGAGTCGAGCACAGTGACGCTCAGTCAATCGTATTAGGAGTCCGCATCGTGATCGATCCGGACGGGTTCAGGCCCAATGTCGGCATCGTGCTGATGCACCCGGACGGGCGCGTGTTCTGGGCGCGTCGGGTGCGTCGCGACGGCTGGCAGTTCCCGCAAGGCGGGATGAATACCGACGAGACGCCGCTCGAGGCCATGTACCGCGAGCTGCGCGAGGAGACCGGGTTGCTGCCCGAGCACGTGTCTGTGCTTGGGGCCACGCCCGGTTGGCTGCGCTATCGCCTGCCGCAGCGGGCGATCCGCCGCAACGACCGCATCGTCTGCATCGGGCAGAAACAGGTCTGGTTCCTGCTGCAATTCGTCGGCGAGGAGACCCACCTGCGGCTCGACCTGTCGGACAAGCCCGAGTTCGACCACTGGCGCTGGGTGGATTTCTGGTACCCGCTCGACCATGTGGTGGTGTTCAAGCGGGGCGTCTACGTCAGCGCGCTGCGGCATCTGGCGCCGTACGCGCGCAAGGTCGCCGGGACCCAGGCGATTCCGCAGGCTGCGGTCGAGCGGGCCCGTGGGCGGCGTCCGCAACGACGTGCGCGTCGCGCCGAAGCGCTGCGCAACCGGGATTCCGACGGGCATAACTGAACGCTTCTCATTTGACAGTGATTCTCGTTTGTGGCCGAATGGACACCCAGCCCCGGCCAGGACCGCAGCCTTGTTCGTCTGCATCTGCAACGGCGTCACCGACGCCCAGATTCGCCAAGCCGCCGCACACGGTTGCCGCGAGGTGTCCGAACTGACGATGCGCACCGGTTGCGGCGCCACCTGCGGCAGCTGCACCGACATGGCCGCCAGCCTGCTCGACGAGTACCACGCCGCGCGCGCGCCGACGTTCGAACTGCCGCTGATCGCCTCGGCTGCCTGAGGCCGCCACGCCGTTCCATTCGACGCGAAGGAATGCGCACGATTCGCGTTCCTTCATCTGCGCGCGTGTCCGGCTAGAGTGGCGCCTTTCCCTCGACAGGACGCACCGCGATGAAGGGCGACGCGCAGGTCATCCGCTACCTCAACCAGGCGCTGTACAACGAACTCACGGCGATCAATCAGTACTTCCTGCACGCCAAGATGCTCAAGCACTGGGGGCTGGAAGCGCTGGGCAAGCATGAGTACAAGGAATCGATCGAGGAGATGAAGCACGCCGACGCGCTGTCGGAGCGCATCCTGTTCCTCGAAGGGCTGCCGAACTTCCAGGCGCTGGGCAAGCTGCGCATCGGCGAGACGCCGCGCGAGATGCTCGAGTGCGACCTCGCGCTGGAGATGGACGGCCTGCCGGTGTTGCGCGAGGCGATCGCGCATTGCGAGCAGGTCGGCGATTTCGTCAGCCGCAAGCTGCTGGCCGACATCCTCGAAAACGAGGAGGAGCATGTCGACTGGCTGGAGACGCAGCTCGACCTGATCGGTCGCATCGGCGAAGAAAACTATCTGCAGAGCCAGATGGGCGACGACTGATCGCCCTCGGCGCGGGGGCGCGTCCGGCGCGCCGATCAGCCGGCGGACGGCACCCGCGCCCGCAATGCCTGGCGCGCGCGTGCGAACGCCACGTCCAGTTGCCGCGCCGCGTCTTCGGCATCACTGAGCGTTCCCGCTCGCGCGGCTGCCTCGATCCGCTTGGCCTCGGCCGACAGGGCCAGCGCGCCGAGATTGGCGCTCGAGGACTTGAGCGAATGCGCCGCTTCGCGCATCGTGGCCTGGTCGCCCGCCGCGGCCGCGGCATTGAAGCTGGCGAGCAGGCGCGGGGTGTCGTCGAGGAACACCGCCACCAGCCGGTCGACATCGTCGCCGAGCAGCTCGCGCAGATCGTCGAGCACCTCGCCGTCGAGCACATCGGATTCTGGCGCCTCCGGCACCGCCGGCGCGGGTGGCGGGACGCTCGAAGCGGTCGCTGGCGCGGGGGGCTGCATCTCGGCTTCATTGGCAGGCGGCATTGTCCCGCCGGTGGACCCTGGTGCCGCCTGCGCATCGGCCGACCCCCAGCGCGCCAGGCAACGCACCAGCTCGCCGCGCGTGACCGGCTTGGCCAGGTAATCGTCCATGCCCGCGTCCAGGCATTTCTGCCGATCGCCGGCCATCGCATTGGCGGTCATCGCGATGATCGGCAGGCGGCGCCCGGTGCCGGAGGCCGCCTCGCGCTCGCGCCAGCGTCGGGTCGCCGCGTAGCCATCGAGCACCGGCATCTGGCAATCCATCAGCACGATGTCGTAGCTACCCTCGATGAGCTTGTCCAGCGCGATCTCGCCGTTGCCGGCGGTATCGCATTGCAGGCCCAGCACGCCCAGCAAGCGCTGCCCGACCATCTGGTTGACCGGGTTGTCCTCGACCAGCAGCACACGAGGCGTCGGCGCAGTGGCGGCCTGCGTCGCGTGGGGCGTGGGCGATTGTGTCCTGCGCGTCGTCGGGACGGCAGTGCGCGCAGGCAGCATCGGTTCGGGCTGCCCGGTATCCGTTGCCTCACCGGGCACCGTCTCGCCCAGCACCGCCTCGCGCAGACGCACGTCGGACGCCTGCCGATGGAGCACGATGGCGTCGTCGTCCGGGCCGTCGATCGGCTCGTCTCCCTGTAAGCAGACCAGCCGGGGTTGCCCGTAGTCGGCAGGCCGGGCGAGATTGCGGCGCAGCGCCATGCCGGCATCACGCAGCCCGGCCAGGTCGGCGACGACGATCGACCAGGCCGCGGCCGCGCTGCTTCCCGCTCCCTGGCGCAGCAGTTCGAGCGCTTCGTGCGTGGTTTCGACCGCCTGCACGCGCAGGCCCCAGTCCGCCAGCAGCATCGACAGGCGGGCGCGCAGGCGCGGATCGACGGTCAGCAGCAGCGCCGCGCCCGGCCCCGATGCGCCGGCACCCGTCTGCAGGTCGCCGCGGGCCTTGCGCAGCGGGATCTCGAACCAGAACGTCGATCCGGCGCCTGCCGCAGAGGTGACGCCGATGCTGCCGTCCATGAGTTCGACGATCCGCCGCGAAATCGCCAGGCCCAGCCCGGTGCCGCCGTAGAGCCGCGTTGTCGACGCATCGGCCTGGCTGAAGGCCTGGAACAGCCGCGATTGGCTTTGCGCCGGAATACCGATGCCGGTATCGCGGACCTCGAAACGCAGCCGGTGGTGCGTGGCCGTCTCGCCCAGACGCCGCACGTCCACGGTGATGCCGCCGCGTTCGGTGAACTTCACCGCGTTGCTGAGCAGGTTGCTCAGGATCTGGCGCAGCCGGACCGGATCACCGCACACCGCCAGCCGCACGGCTGGATCGATCTGCAACTGCATGCGCAGCCCCTTGGCCCGCGCCTGGCGATCCATCGGCTGGATCACACTCTGCAGCAACTCGCGCAGGTTGAAGCCGGTGACCTCCAGGTCCAGCCGGTCGGATTCGAGCTTGGAGTAATCGAGGATGTCATCGACGATGCGCTGCATCTGCTGCGCCGACTGGTAGGCGGTGCGGACCAGTTCGAGGTGGTCGACCGGCAACGGCGCGTGCAGCAGCAGGTCGAGCATCGGGGTGATGCCGTTGAGCGGCGTGCGGATCTCGTGGCTCATCGTGGCCAGGAACTCACCTTTGGCCAGCACTGCCGATTCGGCCGCGGTCTTGGCCTGTCGCAGCTGCTGCTCCAGGTGCGTGTGCGCATCGAGCTCGCGTTGCAACTGTTTGCAGGCCTGGGCATCGCGATGCGCCTGGGCCTGCGCGTCCTCGAGCGCGTGCTGCTGCGCGCGCAGCGGCGCGCCGGACGCGAACACTGCCGCTGCGGCTGCGGCCGCCAATGCGGCGGCCACGAGCGACCAAGGACCCGGGACGGCGAGCGCCTGCAATGACGCGGCCACTGCCGCTGCGATCGCGGCCAGCAGTGCGCCCCAGCGCAAGGCAGAAAGCGACATCGCCGCTACAGCACCGAGTGGTGGAAGTCGAAGTCGAGCGCGTCGGCGACGCGCTGCACCAGGTTGCCCTGGATGTAGTCGATGCCGCTCATCCACAGCGTCGCGGCGGCCTGCGGGTTCTCGACCTGTTGACCGATCACCTGCAGTCCGAGGCGGTGCGCGCGTTCGACCGCGCCGCGCATCTCGTCGCGGATGCGCGGTTCGTCGAGCTGGCGCGAGTATCGGCCCGACAGGCGCACGAAGCCCAAAGGCAGCTGCGCGAGCAGCGCATTGGCCTCTTCGCCATCGCTGTACTGGCCCAGGCACAGCTGGACGCCGGCCGGGACCATGCGCGCGCAGAATTCCTGCAGCCACAGCGCGTGGATCAGCGCATCGTCCTGGCGCACGTCGATGACCAATGCAGCGCCGGGTATCCCGGCCTCGTGCAGGCGCTGCAACAGCCAGTCGGCATAGCCCGGTTGCACCAGGCTGCGCGAGGATTGCGACACGAACAGGCGCATCGCGCCGCCGCGCTGGGTGCGCTCGGCCAGAGTGGCGATCGCCAGTTCGAGCACGCGCCGGTCGATGTCCAACAGCACGCCGGCCAGCTCCGCCGCCGGCAGGATGCGCGCGGCCGAATGGAGTTCGCCATCGCGTCCGCGCAGCCGCAGCAGGGTCTGGTACTGCGGTTCGTCGCCGCCGGCGACCGAGACGATCGGTTGGAATGCCAGTTCGATGCGGCCCTCATCGAGCGCGCCGCGCAGGTCTTCCGACAACGACGGCGGCGCGTCCTCGCCGCCTGCGGGCGGCGCCGGCATGTGTACGGCGATCCCGGCCGGCGTGCCACGCGCATCGCGCAATGCCTGTTCGGCGGCAGCCAGCGCGGTGCCCGGGTCCTCATAGGCGTGCGCGAGATCGGCGTAGCCGATCAGCGCACGCAGACGCAGGCTCTGGCCCGCGAGCGGGAACGGATGGCTACCGATGCCGTCGCGCAGCCCGCGTGCCCAGACGTCGAGCGCGGTCCGGTCGATCTGCGGCGCAAACACCAAGAAGGTGTTGTCGTTCAGGCGCGTGGCGGCCGCGCCTTCGACCAGATGATGCAGGTGGCGGCCGGCATCGGTGAGGATGGTCTCCAGTCCGGCGTAGCCGTAGCGGTCGCGCAGCGCGGTGATGCCCTCGATCTCGACAAACGCCAGCGCCCCGCGCGGCTGCGCCGGGATCGCCTCGGCGAGCTTCTGCAGCAACTGCAGCCGGCTGTTGAGGCCGGTGACCGGGCTGCGACCCGGATCGGGCATCTGCTGCAGGGTGCGGGCCCGGCGGATGCGGTTTTGCACCGCCGACACCAGGTGGCGCGGCCGGACCGGCTTGGTCAGGAAATCGTCGGCGCCCACTTCCAGCGCCTCGAACTGGCGCTCGGGGTCGACATCGCCGGTCAAGAACACGACCGGGATGTGCCGGTGCGCGGGCTGCTGGCGCAGCAGCGCGGTCAGCTCTGCGCCATCCATGCCCGGCATGTGCAGGTCCATGAGCACCAGGTCCGGGCCGAACTCGACCACGGTCGACAGGAATTCGTTGGCGATCGCCACCACGCGCGCTTGCAGGCCGGCGCCGTTGAGCACGCTTTCGGCGAACAGCGCCTGGCTCGGGTCGTCCTCGACGACCAGGACCCGGTACGGCCGACCGTCGTCGGTCAACGTCGCGGCCGCGTCCATGGGCTCCGCAGCAGACACATCGGCGGCATCGGGCAGCGACGGACGGCCGGCGTCGGCGGCCCACCGCCTCCAGTACGCAGTGGGGGGGAACTCCGCGCGTTGCGGCTTGTCGGGATCGGGCATGGCGGGGGAGGAACGAGAAGCGTGGGAAGCGCTCACTTTACCCGGCCGCGATCAGGAGCGCGGCAAGACGGCCGCGCGTGTGCGCCCACGGCCGAACAGCCGTCGCCACAGCCAGGCCAGCACGAGCAGGCCGCTCAGGCCGATCGCCACGACCAGCGCCAGGGCCAGCCAGGGCGAGGCGAGGACCAGCCCGAGCGCACCGACGGTCATCGCGTCCTCGGTGGAGGAGGCGGCGATGTTGCTGACAGGTTCGGGCGACAGATTGAGCAGCAGCCGCGTGCCCGATTTGAGCGCATGGCTGGTCAGCGCCACGCCCGCGCCGGTGGCGAGCATCCCGGCGCCCAGGTCGCCGTCGGGCGAGAGTGCGGCCGCGGCGAGGAAAGCGCCGGCCGGCACGCGCGCGAGCGTCTGCAACAGGTCCCAGCCCGAATCGACGCCGGGGATCTTGTCGGCAAAGAATTCGGTCACCGCCAGCGCGCCCGACACGCCCAGCACCCAGGGCGAGGCGGTGGCCTCGAGCGCGGGGGGCAGGTCGAGCCAGCCGAGCGCGCCGGCGACCCCGACACCGAAGACGGTCAGATAGGCACGCACGCCGGCCAGCCACGCCAGCACCACACCGATCGCGAACAGATGGGCTTCCGACATCGCGACCTCCCGGTTCGCCGCAGCGCGGGGCGCGGCGCACGATGGCGACGAGTATAGGGAGCACAGCCGCTTGACTGCGATTCGCCGCGCTCGCTATACCTTGTCCGATGATTCCACCCGAGCCCACCGGGCAGCCCCCGACGCCCGCCACGCCAGGCGCGTCCGCCCGTCCCTCGCAAGACCCGCGCTGGACGCGCGTGCTGCTCGGCCTGACGGCGGTGTCGCTGCTGTTCGGCCTGTGGGGGGCGTGGCAGGTGTTTGCGCCGGGGGCCGCGCATCCGCAACGCCAGCTCGCCGCACAGGCCGCCCAGATCGAGGACCTGCAGCAGCAGGTCGCCACGCTCACCCGCTCCGACCAGATCAGCCGCGACGCGAACCGCGAGCTGCAGGGAACGCTGGCCGAACGCGACGAGGAGATCGCCGCGTTGCGCGCCGACGTGGCGTTCTACGAGCGCTTCGTCGGCTCGACTTCGCAGGGACGCGAGCTGAGCGTCCACGAATTGCGCATGCAGCCCCGGACCGATCAGGGCTGGCACTACACCGCCACGCTGACCCAGAGCCTGGCCCGCGATGCGGCCAGCGAGGGCGAGATGCGGCTGGCGATCGAAGGCACCCGCAACGGCCGGCTGCAGACGCTGGCCTGGTCGGACCTGCGCCAGCGCGCTGACGCCCCCGGCGTGCCGTACGCGTTCAAGTACTTCCAGCAGGTCGAGGGCGACATCGTGCTGCCGCCCGGTTTCCAGCCACTGCGGGTGACCGTGCGGCTTGCGCCCAAGGGCCGCGGCGCGGCCGTGGAGCGCGCGTTCAGCTGGGCCGACGTGACGCCGCGTTCTGCGCCCGAGCCTTGAACGCGGCCGCCGGCCCCCCCATCCTGTCGGGCATGAGCGAAGTGCTGACCATCGAGGGCCCCGGCTACCAGTCCCTGGAGCGGCCGCTGGAATTCACCCCTGCAGCGGCGGCCAAGGTGCGCGAGCTGATCGACGGCGAGGGCAACCCGGCGTTGAACCTGCGTGTCTACATCCAGGGCGGCGGCTGTTCTGGCTTTCAGTACGGCTTCGAGTTCGACGAGGAGCGCGCCGAGGACGACCTGGCGATCGTCACCGACGACGTCACACTGGTGGTCGATCCGCTGAGCCTGCAGTACCTGATGGGCGCGGCGGTGGACTATGTCGAGAGCCTGCACGGGGCGCAGTTCACGATCCGCAACCCGAACGCGAAGTCGACCTGCGGCTGCGGCAGCAGCTTCACGGTCTGACCGCCTGCCGGTCGGCCGGCGCCAGCGCCGTGCGGTCGATGTCGCCATCGCGACACGGCAGCCGGCCATAATCCCGGCATGGACTTCCGTTTCGTCGAGGCGCCGCTCGATCGCGCCGAACATCTGCGAACCGACAGCGCGGCGCTGTCGCGGCTATGGCCCCAGGCGCGCGTGCTGGTGCTCGATGCGCACGGCGATGCGGCCGTCGATGCCGACGGCGCACCCCCGGCACTGACCGGGACCGCGCTGGGCGAGCGCCCGGATTCGGCGGTGTTCCTGGGCCTGCACGGCGAGCAAGGCTGGTTCGCGCTGCCTGCAGGCGATGCCCCCGAAGGCCTGTCTGTCCACGGGGTCGTGGATCTGCGCAGCGCCGCGGCGTCGTGGCCGTTACGCGACTCCACCGCCTTCGCACAGGCGCGCGCGGTGCTGCACTGGCGTGCGCGGCATCGCCACTGCGGCGCTTGCGGCGCAGCGCTGCAGTGGGCGCGGGCCGGCTGGCTCGGCCGTTGCCCGCAATGCGGCACTGAACACTACCCCCGCACCGATCCGGCGATCATCGTCGCGGTGACCGATGGCACGCGGTTGCTGCTCGGCCGCCAGGCGGCCTGGCCGCCGCGCCGCTATTCCACGCTTGCCGGCTTCGTCGAGCCGGGCGAAACGCTCGAGCAGACGGTCGCGCGCGAGGTGTTCGAAGAAAGCGCGGTGCGGGTGCGCGGTTGTCGGTATCTCGCCTCGCAGCCCTGGCCGTTCCCGTCGTCGCTGATGCTCGGTTTCCTCGCCGATGCCGAGCCCGACGTCCCGCGCGTCAACGACGAGCTGGAGGACGCGCGCTGGTTCGATGCCGATGCGATCGGCGCGGCGTTGCGCGATGCCAATCCGGAGCTGTCGTTGTCGCCCGCGCTGTCGATCTCGCGCTGGCTGATCGCACGCTGGTACGCATTGCAGACCGGCGCCGAGGCCGGTTGAAGGGCTGTCAGCCGAGTCCGCCGGGCGCAAGCCAGGTGAACGGCGGCCACGGCAGGTTGCGCGCGACCCAGTAGACCGACAGCAGCACCAGCCAGAACGTGGCCGTCGACAAGCGCGCAGCGACCGGCTGCAGCCAGGCGGGCCGCCAGCCCAGGCGCCAGGCGAGCGCGAGTGGGGAGAGCGCGAGCAGCACCAGCAACAGCGGGTTCATCGAGAACGCCTGCGGCAGGTCGCCATGGACCAGCGCGTGCAGGCACCGGGTCAGGCCGCAGCCGGGGCAGACCCATCCGGTCGCGGCGTAGAACATGCACGGCGGGAACGGGCTGCCCGGGGCATTGGGATCGAACGTGCGCAGCAGCCAGACGCCGGTCGCGGCCACCGCCAGACCGCCGCCCGCGAGGGCGACGGTGGCGGCGCGCACGCGCGCCAGCGGGCGCTGGCCGTGCACGTGGGACATCAGATGTCGCTCTGGATCTGGTCGAAGATCATCTGGTACTGCTCCATGCCGCCGCCCAGCGTCAGCGAGTAGATCGTCCACAGCAGGCCGATGATGCACAGGCCGGTGGTGACCCAGCACCAGGTCTTGGCGGTGTTGGACGCGCGCTGTGCGCCTGCCAGATCGCCCTGGCCCAGCAGCGTATTGACCTTGGCCGAGAACACGATCGCGACGATGCCCGGGATCGTGCCGACGATGCAGCACAGGCACAGCGAGAGCACGGTGGCGATGATCGACCAGGCCAGGTGGTTGGGCACCGTGCCCGGGGCGATCGGCGTGCCGGGCAGCGGGGTGCCGGGTGCGTCGTACGGATTCGGCGGCGGCGGGGGCGGGATGGTGCTCATGGTGGTGCTCTCCTGGAGAAAGGCGGGATGGTGTGACGGACTGCTCGGATTCGGGACCGCGCGTGCAGCCTAGGTGGAAACGGCGTCGTGGAGATGTAGACGCCGGGGCGGAGTCGTGTCATCGGCAGCATGCTCGGTGCTGACGTCGAGGGCGTGGCTGGATTGGCGTGCGACTCCCGACAAAACGGCTGGCCTGCAGCGCAGGCGGACCTGAACGGACGCAAGCGTACCTGAGCCGGGCATCGGCAGGCAGAGGGCGACGCGCTCAGGCGGCATCGCCACGCAGGGCCCGGACCTCGGCCTCGAGCGCCGCGGCGGTGAGATCGGCCGATGCCTCGATCCGCGGCGCGGCAACGACTTCGATGCGGGCGCGCAGACGCCGCGGCACGCGCATGCGGGCAAAGCGGCCGCGGGCGTGCGCGTGGTGGCGGCTCCACATGCTGGTCCACATGCCGCGCAGCGCCAGCGCGACCACCGGCACCTGTTGGCCGCGCGCCTGGGCACGCGCCAGGATGCGCTCCACGCCTGTGCGGAATGCGGCGATCTCGCCATCGCTCGTCAGCCGGCCCTCGGGGAAGATGCCGACCAGCTCGCCTTCCGCCAGGGCGGCATCGATGGCGTCGAACGCGCGCTGCATCAGCGCCGGGTCGTCTTTGGCGCCGGCGATCGGGATTGCCTTGGCGTGCCGAAAGATCCAGCGCAGCCCGGGGATGGCGAAGATGCGGTGGTCCATCACGAACCGCACCGGCCGCGGGATCGCCGCCGACAGGATCAGCGCATCCATGTAGCTCACGTGGTTGCAGACGATCAGCGCCGGACCGTCGGCCGGAATCGCCGGATCGACGCCGCGCTCGCGCAGCCGGTAGAGCGTGCGGACCAGCACCATGCTGACCAGCCGCATCAGGAACTCGGGCACGATCGTGAAGATCCAGATCGCGACCATCAGGTTGGCGATCGCCAGGCCCAGGAACATCTGCGGCACCGTCAGGCCCGGCAGCGGCAGCGTCAGGTTGCCCAGCGACAGCGATTCGCGTTGCACCAGCACGCCGATCACTGCCGCGGCGACGATGAACAGCGAGTTCTGGATGTTGAGCCCGGCGATCACCCGCGACAGTTCCGAACGCGGCGTGCGGCTCTGGATCAGGGCGAACAGCGGGACGACGAAGATGCCAGTGAACAGGCCCACGCCGACCAGGTCGGCGACGATGCGCCAGCCGCCGGGACCTTCGAGGAAGGCCGCGATCGTCAGGCCGGTCTGCGGCGGCAGGCTGGGCCGGGCGCAGTACAGGTCGAGCAGCATCGCGCTGATGCCGAACGCGCCGACCGGCACCAGCCCGATCTCGACAGTGCGCCCGGACAGCTTTTCGCACAGCAGCGAGCCGGCGCCGACGCCGACCGAGAACAACGCAAGGGCGAAGATGTACAGCGCGGTGTCGTTGACCACGCCGCCCAGATAGATCTCGGCGTAGGTCGGCAACTGCGCGGTCAGCACCGTGCCGACGAACCAGAACCAGGACACGCCCAGGATCGCGTTGCGCACCGCCAACTGGCGCCTGGCCAGGCGCATCACCGCCCGCGATTCGGGGATCGGATTCCAATTGACCTTCAGCGTCGGCGCTCCCGCATCCACCTTCGGGATCAGACGCGCGACCAGGTTGCCGGCGACCGCCAGCGCGACCACCGACGCCGCTGCGGCTTCGGGCCCGTAGCTGCCGGCGAGCTTGAACACCAGCCCGCCGTAGATCATGCCGGCCAGGATCGAGATCGACGTGCCCATCTCGACCAGGCCGTTGCCGCCTGTGAGCTCTTCGGGCCGCAGCACCGAGGGCAGGATCGAGTACTTCACCGGGCCGAACAGGGTCGACTGGGTGCCGGTCAGAAATAGCGCGACCAGCAGGACCGGCATGCTCTGCAGCAGGAAGCCGACTGCGGCGAGCGACATGATCGCGATTTCCATCGCGGTCGTGATCACGATCAGCGTCTGCTTCTCGAGCTTCTCGGCGATCTGACCGGCGATCGCCGAGAACAGGAAGTAGGGCAGGATGAACAGCGCCGGGGCGAGGTTGGTGTAGAGCGTGCGTTCCGCGGTGCCCACGCCGAGGAAGAACAGCAGCGCGATCACCGACTGCCGGTAGACATTGTCATTGAACGCGCCGAGCGCCTGGACCGTGAAGTAGGGCAGGAAGCGCCGCTGCCGCAGCAGGGCGAACTGGGACTGGCCTGACATGGCGGCTCCTGGACGGACTGCGCGGAGCCTAGCAGGTCGGCATTGCGGTCCGACCAGGGCGCGTCATGGCGTGCAGCGCGCCGACGCGCTCAGGGGGGCGCATCGCTCGTACCGCGCACCGCCCGGTAGCGTTGCTCGAGCTCCTGGCGGATCTGGCGTCGCTGCCGGCCCTGTTCGAGGCGCCGGCGTTCTTCGGCGTTGGCCGGCTCGCGCGCCGGGACCGGCACCGGGCGGCCCTCGGGATCGACCGCGACCATCGTGAAGAAGCAACTGTTGGTGTGGCGGACCGAGCGGGCCTGGATGTTCTCGGCGATGATCTTGATGCCGACTTCCATCGACGTGCGGCCGGTGTAGTTGACCGAGGCGAGGAATGTCACCAGCTCGCCGACGTGGACCGGTTCGCGGAACGTCACCTGGTCGACCGACAGCGTCACCACGTAGCGTCCGGCATAGCGGCTGGCGCAGGCATAGGCCACCTCGTCGAGATACTTGAGCAGCGTGCCGCCGTGCACGTTGCCGGAGAAGTTCGCCATGTCCGGGGTCATCAGCACGGACATGGTCAGCGTGGCGTTGCCTGGGATCATGCGGTGGGCCTGGTGGGAGCGGCCTGGAGGATGGCATGCGCCGTGGCGGCCGTCATCGGGTCGGCGGCCGCCCCGCCGCCGCCTCAGCGGTCAGCCACGGCTTGGGGCGCAGTGGCCGGCGTGCTTGCGGCCTCCGCGGCCGCGCGCAGGTCGGGTAACAGGCGCAGCAGCAAGGCCAATTGGGTACCCAGCAGCCGCCGCCGCGGATCGGTCGTGGCATCGCCGGCGCGCTCGAGTGCCTCGGCCAACGCAGCCTCCGTGGCCGCGTCGGCGGCCGGAGGCGCACGGCGCGCTGACAGCGCGGCCGCGAGGTTGGCCAGTGCGCTCTGCAGGCGTGCGCCGGCCGTGAACATCGCATCGTCGGCCTCGCCGTCGAGCGCGCCGCGGTGCGCGCCCAGCCCCGACAGGTAGCCGAGCACGGTGTTGGACACCGCCAGAAACCGGAACGCCGCATCGAGGTCGCGCCGGTAGCGGCCCGGCTCGCGCAGGCGGTTGGACAAGGCCACCGACAACGCCGCTTCGGCGTTGTGCATGTCGCGCCGGGCGACCCGGTAGGGCAGGTCGTCGCGCATGCCGCTGCGATACTGCTCCAGCACTTGGCCCAGGTAGCGCGCATGGGCATCGACGACCCCGGCCATGACCAGGTGCAGTTGCCGTCCCCGCCAGTCGGGCAGGATCAGGAACGAGGCGGCCGCGGCGATCGCGCAGCCGATCAGGGTGTCGAGCAGGCGCGGCCAGATCAGCACGAAGCCGTCGCCGATCAGATTGAAGCACAGCAAGGCCATCACCGTGATCGCCGCGGTCGCGAGCGCGTAGCGGTCTGTGCGGCTGACGAAGAACACCACCGCGGCCAGCAGCGCCAGCAGCAACTGGACCTCCACGCCGACGAACAACTGCATCAACGCCCAGGTCGCGGCCAGGCCAATCAAGGTGCCGGCGATGCGCTGCGCCAGGCGCCGGCGCGTCGCACCGAAGCTGGGCCTGCAGACGAAGGCGATGGTCAACAGGATCCAGAAGCCGTTGCGCGCGCCGATTGCGTGCATGACCGCGTAACCGGCGCACAACGCGATCGCGATGCGCAGGCCGTGGCGGAACAGCACCGAGGTCGGGCTCAGCTGCCGGGCCAGCCGCGTGGCCATCTCGCGCAAGGTGTGCGGCGAGGCATCGCGCAGGCGCGTATCCATGCCCTCCAGTGGCGCATCCGACAGGGTGTCCTCGGCCAGCCGGCGGTCGATCGCCTGCAGGTTGCGCACCAGCGATTCGAGCGAGGCGAGCAGCCGGGTCTGCCGGCCGTCGCCGCGTGCGTGCAGATGGTCGAGCGACTGGCGCAGGTCGATCATCGCCTGACGCGTGCCGGCGCCGTACTGGAACGGGCGACGCAGGCGGATCGCCTCGCCGAGTGCGCGGCAGGCGCGGCCCTGGAGCTCGAGCAGCCGTTGGCCGCGATAGAGCACGTCGCTGTGGAAGAACGCCTCGGCCAGCGCCTCGTAGGGGTAGTGGGACGAACTGGCGCGTTCGTGGAATTCCTGCGCCATGTAGTACAGACGGAAGTACAGCCCCGATTGCACGCCCGGGCGACCGGAACGGCCGAAACGGCTGATGATCGCGTTCTTGGTGGCCTCCAGCGCGGCGACCACGCGCGCATTCTGCTCCGACAGCGCGAGCCGGCGTGCATGCAGGTCGCGGTCGCGGATCGGTTCGAACAGCGCCGCCTTCAGCTGCAGGTAGCGGCCCAGTTCGGCGAACAGCCGGGCCAGGCGCTCGCGGACCGGGCGATTGGCGACCAGGATCGTCCACAGGATCGACAGTGCGCCGTACCAGGCGGCGCCGGCGAGCAGGGGCCCCGCGTCGCGCCAGGCCGCATCGGCATGACCGCCGCCATGCTGGTCGATGCCGATCGCCGCATACAGCATCAGCGCCACCGTGCCCTGGGCGATCGATGCGTAGCGTTCGCCCAGTGCGCCGAGCAGGGTCAGCGCGAACGTGGTGGCGGCCAGGCAGGCGATGAAGGCCAGCGGGTACGGAAACAGCAGCGTGACCGCGCCGGCCGCTGCGCCAAAGCACAGCAGCGACAGCACCACCGCCTTGAGCCGGCCGAGCCAGTTGTCGTCGGTCTCGGCCATCGCGCTGGCGATGATGCCCAGGAACACCGCCGGCAACGCGGCCAGCTGTTGGTCATGCCAGCACAGCGCCATCGCGCCGCCGAACGCGATCGACACGCGCAGGGCAGTGCTGGCCTTCTCGTGGGCCCACAACCGGGTCAGGCGCTCGTTGATCGGGGACGGCATGCGGACGCGGGACGGTCGTGCGGGGCGGCGCGGTTCGGCCTCAGCCGCGCTCGCGTTCGATCGCCCGCCAGCCGATGTCCTTGCGATGGAATTCGCCCGGCCAGGAGATGCCGGCGATCTCGCCGTAGGCCCGGTGCTGGGCGTCGGCCACCGAATCACCGAGCGCCACGACGCACAGCACGCGCCCACCCGCGGTCACCGCCTGGCCGTGCGCATCGAGCCGGGTGCCGGCATGGAAGACCTTGGTATCGGGCAGTGGCGGCGTGTCCCAGGTATTGATCGCATCGCCGGTGCGCGGCGTGTCGGGATAATGTTCGGCGGCCATCACCACGCCCAGCGCCGGACGCGGGTCCCAGTGCGCCTGCATGCCATCGAGCGCACCATCGATCGCGGCCTCGACGAGCGCGGCGAAATCCGAGGTCAGCCGCATCATCACCGGCTGGGTTTCCGGGTCGCCGAAACGGACGTTGAATTCGATGACCTTCGGCGCACCGCTGGCGTCGATCATCAGCCCGGCATAGAGGAAGCCGGTGAACGTTGCGCCGTCGGCGGCCATGCCGCGCACCGTCGGCTCGACGACTTCGCGCATGATCCGCGCGTGCACCTCCGGAGTGACCACCGGTGCCGGCGAATAGGCGCCCATGCCGCCGGTGTTGGGGCCGGTGTCGCCGTCGCCCACGCGCTTGTGGTCCTGGCTGGTCGCCATTGGCAGCGCGGTCAGGCCGTCGACCATCGAAATGAAGCTCGCTTCCTCGCCGTCGAGGAACTCCTCGATCACCACGCGCGCGCCGGCGCTGCCGAAGGCATTGCCCGAAAGCATGTCGTGGATCGCCGCCTCTGCTTCGTCCAGCGTGGCGGCGACGATGACGCCCTTGCCGGCGGCCAGGCCATCGGCCTTGACGACGATCGGCGCACCGTGCTGACGCACGTACTCGATCGCGGTGTCGGCTTCGGTGAACACCGCATAGGCGGCGGTCGGAATGCCGTGGCGGGCCAGGAAATCCTTCGCGAAGGCCTTGCTGCCCTCCAGCTGCGCGGCGGCTGCGGTCGGCCCGAAGATGCGCAGGCCCGCGGCCCGGAAGCGGTCGACGACGCCGGCGACCAGCGGCGCCTCGGGACCGACCACGGTGAAGGCCACGTCCTCGTCGCGGGCCAGCGCCAGCAAGGCATCGAGATCGGTTGCGGCGACATCGACGTTGCGGCAGCCGGCCTCGCGCGCGGTCCCTGCGTTGCCCGGCGCGACCAGCACGTCGCCGACCTGGGGCGACTGTGCAAGCTTCCAGGCCAGGGCGTGCTCGCGGCCGCCGGAACCGATGACGAGGACCTTCTTCATGCGCAACTGACCGGATATCCCAAAGGAACACCAGTCTAAGGCCTGCGGCCTGAGCTGTCGGCGCGTCCGGGGTTGCGACACCCGTCGCCACGGGCGGCGTCAGGCGTCAATGCTAGGCTCGGTGGTTTCGTGCACAGGAGCCCAGACCGACGATGGATGTGGTCCAACTGGTCGAACGCGGTCTCTCGCCGATCGTCGCCGCCGTCAATGGCGTGCTGTGGAACTATCTGCTGGTCGGCGTGCTGCCGTTGGTCGGCATCTGGTTCAGCCTGCGCCTGGGCTTCGTGCAACTGCGACGCTTCCCGCAGATGCTGCGCAACCTGCACCGTGGCACTGAGGACGACCCGGCCGGCATCTCGCCGCTGCAATCGTTGTGCACCTCGCTCGCGTCGCGCGTGGGAACCGGCAACCTGGTCGGCGTGGCGCTCGCGCTGGGCATCGGCGGGCCGGGCGCGATCTTCTGGATGTGGCTGGTCGCGTTCTTCGGCATGGCGACCGCCTACACCGAGAGCGCGCTGGCGCAGTTGTACAAGCGCCGCGATGCGGCCGGCCACTACCGCGGTGGGCCGGCCTTCTACATGGCGCAGGGCCTGCGTGCGCCATGGCTGGGCGCGATCTTCTCGGTCTGTCTGGTGCTGGCGTTCGGCCTGGTGTTCAGCGCCGTGCAGGCGAACTCGATCTCCGAGGCGGTGTCGGAAGCCTGGGGCGTGGATGCGGCGTGGGTCGCGGGCGTGCTGGTGGTGCTGGCCGCGCCCGTGATCTTCGGCGGCCTGCGGCGCGTGGCGCGCATGGCCGAGCTGGTGGTGCCGGCGATGGCGTGCGGCTATCTGCTGCTGGCCGGTTGGGTGGTGCTTACGCACCTGGGCGAGGTGCCCGCGATGCTGGCAACGATCGTGCGCAGCGCGTTCGGCCTCGACCAGGCGGCCGGCGGCATGCTCGGCGGCCTGTCGGTGGCGTTGCTCAACGGCGTCAAGCGCGGACTGTTCTCCAACGAGGCCGGCATGGGCAGCGCACCCAATGTCGCCGCGTCCGCCACGCCCGTGCCGCATCACCCCGCCAGCCAGGGCCTGATCCAGGCATTCGGCGTCTTCATCGACACGCTTTTGATCTGCACGGCCACCGCGTTGATGATCCTGCTGTCGGGTGTCCTGCCGGTCGGCGGGGACGGTGCGGTGCTGACCCAGCAGGCGATGGCGGTGCATTTCGGCAGTTGGGGGCCGACGTTCATCGCCGTCGCGTTGTCGCTGTTCGCCATTACTTCGATCTTGGGCAACTACGCTTATGCCGAAAGCGCGGTCCTGTTCCTGCGTGGGGGGCGCGCCGGCCTGTTCGCGCTGCGCATCGGTTGCCTGGCGATGGTGGCCTGGGGCGCCTTCGCGAAGCTCGACATCGTCTGGGACACCGCGGACGCGGCAATGGGGCTGATGGCGACGGTGAATCTGGTGGCGGTGGTGCTGCTGTCGGGCGTGGCGATCAAGCTCACGCGCGACTACGACCGCAAGCTCCGCGCCGGCGACGCCTCGCCGCGGCTGGACGCGGCGGATTTTCCCGAACTGGGCGACACCATCGACCGCAGCATCTGGACGGCCCGCAAGACCGTCGCACCGGTGCGCGACGACGGCTGACCGCGCGATCGCGTCAAGCGCAGCCGTCGCGTTGCAGCACCGGCGGGACGCGCCATGCGTTCGTCGCGGCATCGAAGGGCACGGTGTAAGTCCGGTCGATGCGGCGGCCGCAGGCCTCGCCGTATTCGCGCACGCGCAAGGGCCAGGCGACGACGCCGGCGTCGCGCGCGTCGACGTCGAGTTCGAAGGTGAGGTCGTAGCCGGTATCGGGTGGGCAGTCGTCGCGCTCCGCGCATCCGGCCATCGCGCCGAGGTTGTCGAGGCTGCTGCGCAGACTTGCGGCCACCGTGAAGCTGTCGCCGTCGGGCAGAACGAGGCTGGTGTTGCCGATGGTCAGCCCGTGGGCGGTGAACCCGTCTTCGATGACGAACCCATGCAGATGCGGCCCCACGCGGCGTACATCGACATCGGCGACATCGCCGGTGCTGCCGAAGTCCACCAGGTGCGCGCGTGCATCGGCCACAGCGCGCGCGCCGTCGGCGCGCAGCGCGAAGAGGTCGATGCGCGCAGTGGTGGCGTGGCCGGCATCGTCGGGCACGCCGCAGACGGCGACGAACTCGGCCGGCGCATCGTGGGTGCCGATCGCTGCGCGGGCACAGACCTCGCGTGTGGCCGCGTCGTCGCCCAGTTCGTCAGCCAACGGCAACCCCGGCCAAGTGCCCACGAGTTGCGCGAGGTCGCCGTACTGGGTCACCAGGTAGTCGCGGACCCAGCCGCCGGGCAGGCCGACCGGCGCGCCTGGCTCGACAGCCGTGTCGTCCGCGTTTGCCGTCCTGGGTGCAGGTGTGGCCACCGCCTCGGCCGTTGTCGCCGGCAACGCAGCGGCGGCCGGTGGCTGCGCCTGCCCGCAGGCCGACAACGCCAGCGCCGCCAACACGCTCGGCCAAGCCATCTTCGTGGCAACGCGACACCAGGACGCACGGACCATCGCAACCTCCATGAGCGGGCTGGCGCCGACGATAGCGCGCCTGCCGGCAGGCTGGAGTGATTGCGGCGCGAAGACACGCCAGCCCCCTGAGTCAGGGGGCGATCAGCGCCATCGGCGCGGAGGGGGGTGTGGACGCCGCTGGCCGGGGCCCGAGGTTTGCGCAGCAAACCTTGGGATTGATGCCAGCTTCGCTGGCATCGGCGTCGCATCAATGGTCGGTCGAGCACGGATGCCCAAGGCCGACGCCAGCCCCCTGAGTCAGGGGGCGATCCGCGGCATCGGCGCGGATGGGGGTGTGGACGCCGCTGGCCGGGGCCCGAGGTTTGCGCAGCAAACCTTGGCATTGATGCCAGCTTCGCTGGCATCAATGCCTGAAGTGACGCACCCCGGTAAACACCATCGCGAGGTCGTGCTCGTCGGCCGCGGCGATCACCTCGTTGTCGCGCATCGAGCCGCCGGGCTGGATCACCGCCTGGATCCCGGCCTCGGCCGCGGCGTCGATGCCGTCGCGGAACGGGAAGAACGCATCGGAGGCCATCACCGATCCGGGCACCACCAGACCGGCGTCGCCGGCCTTGATGCCGGCGATGCGCGCCGAGTACACGCGGCTCATCTGGCCGGCGCCGACGCCGATCGTGCGGTGGTCCTTGGCATAGACGATCGCGTTGGACTTGACGAACTTCGCCACCCGCCAGGCGAACAGCAGGTCGCCGAGCTGTGCCTGCGTCGGCGCGCGCTTGGTCACGATCTTCAGCTCGTCGACGCTCACTTCGCGCACGTCGGCCGTCTGCATCAGCAGGCCCGAGCCCACGCGCTTGACGTCGACGTTGTTGCGGCCGTCGCCGTGCGGGATGCGCAGGACGCGCACGTTGGCCTTCTTGGTCGCGTAGTCGAGCGCGGCGGGATCAAAGTCGGGCGCAATCAGCACCTCGACGAACTGGCGGTCGAGAATGACCTTTGCGGTCGCGGCATCGAGCGTGCGGTTGAACGCGATGATGCCGCCGAAGGCCGAGGTCGGATCGGTCGCGTAGGCCAGTTCGTAGGCATCACCGCAGGCTGCGCCGACGGCGACGCCACAGGGATTGGCGTGCTTGACGATCACGCAGGCCGGCGCCTCGAACTGGCGCACGCATTCCCACGCCGCGTCGGCGTCGGCGATGTTGTTGTACGACAGCTCCTTGCCCTGCAACTGTGTGAAGGTCGCCAGCGTGCCGGGCACCGGGTACAGGTCGCGGTAGAACGCCGCCTGCTGGTGCGGATTCTCGCCGTAACGCAGGTCCATGACCTTGACGAAGTTGCCATTGCTCTGGCCGCCGAACGGCGCGCGTTGCGCCGCGCCGGCGTCGGAAGGCTCGGCGATCGCCGACAGCACGTCGCTGATGCGCGCATCGTACTGGGCGACGCGGTTGAACGCGGCAACCGACAGCGCGAACCGGGTTGCGGCCGACAGCGCGCCGTCGTGGGTGTCGAACTCCTGGATCAGCGCGGCGTACTGCGCCGGGTCGGTCGCGACCGCGACGTGCGCGAAGTTCTTCGCGGCCGCGCGCAGCATCGCCGGGCCCCCGATGTCGATGTTCTCGATGATGTCGTCGAACTTCGCGTCTGCAGCGTAGGCCACGCGCTCGAACGGATAGAGGTTGAGCACCAGCAGGTCGATCGCCTCGATGCCGTGCTCGGCCATCACCGCATCGTCGGTGCCGCGGCGCCCCAGCAGGCCGCCATGGACCTTGGGGTGCAGCGTCTTGACGCGTCCGTCCATGATCTCGGGAAAGCCGGTGACGTCGCTGACGTCGCGCACCGCCAGTCCTGCCTCGCGCAACGCCTTCGCGGTGCCGCCGGTCGACAGCAGTTCGACACCGCGCGCGGCCAGCGCGCGGGCCAGGTCGAGCAGGCCGGTCTTGTCGGAAACGGACAGCAGGGCGCGGCGGATCTGCACGGGCGCGCCGGACGAAGCGGAGACGGTCATGGGGAGGCTGCGAGCGGAAAGAGCCCGCGATTATAGCGGCCGTGGCCGGGCACCCCGGCAGCGCGTTACTGCGTCAGCCCGTACTCGCGCAGCTTCTTGCGCAGCGTCGCGCGGTGGATGCCCAGCATCGCGGCCGCGCGGCTCTGGTTGCCATCGCAGAAGTTGAGCACTTCGGCGAACAGCGGAATCTCCAGCTCGCGCAGCGCGACCTCGTAGAGGTTGTCGGTGTCGTTGCCGTTGAGATCGCCCAGGTAGCGCTGGATCGACGTGGCGACATGCTCGCGCAGCGGGGTGCGTGGCGCCTCGCGCATGCTGCTGTCGGATCGGTCTGCGTTCAAGGCGGCTCTCGAAAGAGTAAAGCGTCGACGGCGCGGCGTCGGCGGTCGGTCATGGCGGCCGGGTCAGTCTATCGCGCGGCGCGGCGGCCGGACAACGCGCCGACAAGCGGTACAGGTCCGTCTACAGCAGTTCGAACGCGAACGACACCGCGCCGGGCCCAGGCTCTTTGAGCGTCAGGCGAACGTGGGCGCTGGCACCGGGGGCAAGCGTCGGCGCAGGCGGCGCGCCGCCCAGGTACTCCCGGGCCGTGAATACGCGGCTGCCGATCGCCTGTCCGTCGACGTCCGACAGCACCAGCCGCAGACGCGGCCAGGCCTGCGGCCAGCGTGCGTCGTTGCGGAAGCGCGCGGTGACCTGCAGCCGGCTCGGGTCCTCGGGCTCGGCGCGGACATCGCGTGCGAGCAGGACCAGCGCCGCGGGCTCGCGCCAGGGCGGCAGCGTGCAGCGCAGCGCGCCGCACACCGTTTCCAGCGTGGGGCGCCAGGCCGGATGGGCGGCCAGCCGCGCGCGCTCGGCGAGCAGGCCCTGCAGGACCAGCAGCGCGGTCAGCCCGGCAGCCGCGCCCCATAGCCACCGGGGCGCGCGCGGCGGCGCAGCGACGGTACGCGACCGGGCGAAACTCGGGACGGTTCGGGCGGCGGCGTCCGGGGGCGGCGCGGGCGTCTTGCGTATCGGCTCGGCGGGGGGCGCCGATGGAGGCGCGGTGGATGTGAGCGACGGTGGCGGCGCCGCGGGTTCGGGGCGCGGTCTGAGCAGATTGGCCACCGAGACCGGTGGCTCGGGCGGTGCGGGCGTTTGCAAGGCGCCGCCGCAACGTGGGCAGCGCGCCGGTGGCAGGCCGGTCGCCCGGTCGGTGGCGACCAGGTCGCCGCAGTGCCGGCAATGGATGAACATCCGGCTATTGAAGCATGGGCTCGCGCGGATGCGGGCTCAGCGCCGCACGCCGTCGATGCGCACCCAATCGCCCTCGCGCGCGACGGCCAACTGCTCGAACCACGGGCGGTAGCGGCGCAGCAGCGCTTCCTCCTGGCCGTCGAGGATGCCCGACAGCGCAATCCGTCCGCCCGGCGTGACCCGCTCGGCCAGCGTCTCGGCCAGGGCATCGAGCGCAGTGGCGAGGATGTTGGCGACCACCACCGGATAGTTCGTCTGCGGCGCGTCGCTGGGCAGGAACACGGTCAGTGCCGTGTCCACGCCATTGCGCTCGGCGTTGTCGCCCGAGGCCTGGAGGGCCTGCGGATCGTTGTCGACGCCGATCGCCTGCGCGGCGCCGAGCTTGAGCGCGGCCAGCGCGAGGATGCCGCTGCCGCAGCCGTAGTCGAGCACGGTGCATCCCTCGAGCGCGCCATCGGCGGCCAGCCCGTCGAGCCACTGCAGGCACAGCGAGGTCGTGGGATGGGTGCCCGAGCCGAAGGCCAGGCCCGGGTCGAGGCGGACGATCGCGGCGTCGTCGCCGGCCTCCTCGGGCACCTCGCTGTTCCACGGCACGATCCAGGTGCGCGCGCCAAAGCGCAGCGGCACGTACTGGTCCATCCAGGCCCGTTCCCAGTCCTGGTCCTCGACCTTGGCAAAGCCCGCCCGGGTCCAGTCGAGGCCGCCATCGAAGGATTCGAGCGCGGCCAGCAGTGCCAACGCGTCGGTGTCGACCTCGAACAGCGCGGTCAGTACCACGGAGTTCCACAACGGCGTCTCGCCGACACCCGGCTCCAGGATCGCCTGCTCGTTGGAGGTGTCGGCGTCGGCGTCGAGCATCGTCACCGCCAGGGCCCCGACATCTTCGAGCGCGCGTGCATAGCGGGGCTGCTCGGCTTCACTGCAGCGCAGGCTCAGTTCGAGGTGAGGCATGGTGAATTTCCGCGACGTGGGGCCGGCATCTTCGGTCCCATGTCCCGGCGCGTAAAGGCCGCGGTGCCGGTCGGAGGCCGGCGGCGGGTCGGGCGGCGGGGGGCGGGCTCGCCGACCGGTGCCGACAGCGGCCCCTGCTCGATGCTGTCGGACGGCGTCGCGGCGGTGCGATTGCCGTCCACGTCCTGCGCGGTGACGCCCGCGCCCGCGTCCGCATTGCGGGTGGCGGTGAGGTCGGCCGGGCGCGACGGGGCAGGGAACCGCGTGATGGCGTGATAACGGTCACAACTTGCGCGCGCCGGCCCGGCCGGGAGGGCCGGCGCGATGGGCTACAATCGCCTTCCCGTCCGGTTCTTGCCCGCCGGCGGCTTCGCCGCCCAGGCCGAATGGTTCGGCGTGGGCGATCCCGCTCCTGCCCGGACCTGCCGGAAAGCCCGCCTTGCATCTGAGAGTCGCCGCCGTCCTCGCGCTCGTCGCCGCCGTGGCCCTGGGGCTGGCGTTCTCGCGTGCCGACGCGCCGGCCGCCGCGAACCGGGGCCGCGATGCGGCGCCCGTGGGCGATGCATCTGTGACGTCGCCGCCCCCCGGGACCGCGATGAAGGCGACTGCGCGGTTGGGCAGAACGACCCGCCATGCCACCTCCCACGGCCCAGCCTCGACGGTCCCGGTCTCGCCCCGGCAGGCCTTCGAGCGGTCGCAGGACCTGTTCGCGCTCGCCCAGCGGTTGCAGCCGATGGCCGAGAGCGGGGACGCCGAAGCACGCTGGCTGGTCAGCCGGATCCATGAGTATTGCGCCGGCTATGCGCGGGCGCCGGTCGACTACGCGCGCGACACCTTGCTGCTCGCCAGCCTGCCCTTGCCGGCTGCGCGCCCGCTGCGCGAAGCGCGGGCCCGGATCGAGCGCCGCTGCGGCCGCTTCGTCGCCGACGACGCGCCGAACTTCGTGCAACTGGTCGAGCAACGGAGAGAGGCGGCGCTGGCCGGCAGCCTGCCGGCCGAGGCCGCGTTGCTGTCGATGGGCGCGCCGCTTGCCGACGACGAGGACTATCGCCGCGGGCTGGTGGAGCGCGTGCTCGAATCGGCCGACCCGGACGCCTACGCGGCGCTGGCCCCGGCGATGGGCGAGGCGGCGGCTGGGGACCCGGCGCTGGCTGGGCGCGTGGCCGGCTCCCAGAACGCGGAGACCGCCTGGCAGAACGCGGCCTGCGGCCTGGGGCTGGATTGCAGCGGCAACGGGGCGTTGATGACCCGGTACTGCGCCGAGGGCGGCATCTGCGCTCAGGATGAAACACAGGATTTCTCGACGTTCGTCCGGCAGGCGTCGCCACCGGAAGACGCGGAACAGATCGATCAGATGACAGCTGAACTACGACGCGACCGGCAGGTCGGGATGGTGATGAGATGAAGCAGCGGGCAATTTCGCGCAGGGTGCGGTTCTGGTTCTGGGCCGTGGTGTTCCTCGGTTACTCGGTCGCGGTGGCCGGCGTGGTCGTCGATGCGATCGGCGACCACTACACCGGCCTGGCCGATGTCGCGGAGACGACCATCGAAGCGCCGCCCGAGCAACGCCGCCTCGGCGCCGCGCAGGTCGCCGCGCTGTATCGCGCGCAGAGTGCGACGCCGTTCCGGACCTTGCCGGCCGGCGAGACGTTCCGCGTGGTCTGGCCCGACGGGTCGAGCGAGCTGGTGCGCATCGTCAGCCAGTCGAGCGTACACGGCACGCAGTTGGTGGAGGGCTCGCAGGTCGGCGCGAACGATCTGCGGTCCGCGCAGGCCGAAGTGCAGGTGGTGCCGGTGTCGACGGCGTTCCCGGCGCGTCGCCCGCCAGCGGATGCGCCGATCGTCGACTGAACGCGATCGCGGTCGCTGCCGCCCACCCCACCATCGTCGTCAGGACCGGGTCCGCGACGCAACGCGGCTGCCGCCGCGGAGAGGGCGGACAGCGATAGGGCGCCGATCCGCGCTGCCGATGAATCCACAGGCGCTGCGCGCCGAATCCAACTGTCCGCGGAGAATCGCACTGTCTATCTGGACCGAGTCGTCCGACGTGCGGCACGCTGTTGCTGCGCCCGCGTCGACCAAAAGCCGATCGACGCGAATTGCGCCGCGCACAGCATCAGCAGCGTCCAGCCCAGGTCCAGCCCGAGATAGACGCCTGACAGCCGGTTGAGCCAGCCCCATTCCGAGCGGCGTAACGCCAGGCTGCCCTCGCCGAACACCGCGTGCAGTGCCTGCGCAGTCGTCAACGCCTGCCAGTCGCCATAGCGCACAAGTCCCACCAGCCCAGCCCCGAATGCCGCTGCAGTTGCCAGCGCCAACAGGCCGGCGACCCAGGCCAGCGCGTCACTGGTGCGACGCGTGTCGCGCCACAACAGCACCGCACCCAGGCTCCAGACGAGCAACAGCGCGGTGAACAGGAAGACGAAGACCATCGAACGGACCCTCGGTGCGCATTGCGGCGCGATCCCTGCAGCATCGCAACGTCACTGCATCCGCCGTGTCGCAGGCCCCGGACCTGCCCGGTCATCCGGGCGGCCGCGTTTGAGGCATCAGGCGCGGGGGCGCACAATGGCCGGCCCTGCACGGCCTGCGCAACGCGACGGGCCTCGCGCGACGCCCGCGCCGGCGGCATGGCCGGCACGTCGCAGCCCGACGGAAATCCGTATGCACGCTTTCGAACCCGACGCCCTGCGGCTCTCGGTCGCCCCGATGATGGACTGGACCGACGTCCACTGCCGGCAGTTCCACCGCATCCTCGCGCCGGGTGCGCGGCTGTACACCGAGATGGTGCATGCCAACGCGGTGATCCACGGCGATCGCGCGCGGCTGCTCGCGGCCACGCCCGAGCAGGCGCCGCTGGCGCTGCAACTGGGCGGCAGCGACCCGGCCTTGCTGGCGCAGGCGTCAGCGATCGCGGCCGCGCATGGCTTCGATGAGATCAACCTCAATTGCGGCTGCCCCTCGGACCGGGTGCAGGCCGGGCGGTTCGGCGCCTGCCTGATGCGCGAGCCGGCGCTGGTCGCCGACTGCGTCTCGGCCATGGTCGCGGCCAGCCCGGTGCCGGTCACCGTGAAATGCCGGCTCGGGGTCGATGACGATGACGACTACGCCGCCTTCGCCGCGTTCGTCGATGGCGTGGTCGCCGCCGGCGCGTCGATGGTGGTGGTGCACGCGCGCAACGCCTGGCTGCAGGGGCTGTCGCCGAAGGAGAACCGGGACATCCCGCCGCTGCGCTACGACTGGGCCTGGCGGCTCAAGCGCGAGCGGCCGGCGCTGCCGGTGGTGGTCAACGGCGGCATCGCGACCCTGGAGGCGGCGCACGACCAGCTGGCGCATGTCGACGGGGTGATGCTGGGCCGCGCCGCGTACCACGACCCCTATCTGCTGCACCGGCTCGATGCCGCGTTGTGGGGGCGTAGCGAACGGCCGCGCGAGGCCCTGCTGCGGGCGTTGGGTCCCTGGATCGAGGCGCGGCTGGCCGAGGGTGTGGCCCTCAAGCACGTGGTGCGTCACGTGCTGGGGCTGTTCCACGGGCAGCCCGGCGGGCGGCGCTTCCGACAGATCCTCAGTGAAGGCGCGCACCGGCCGGGCGCCGACTGGGCGCTGGTCGAAAAGGCGCTGGAGGCAACTGCGGTGCCGGCGTGACGACGCCGACCGGGGCAGCCAACGCCGTTGCATGGAGTGGCGAATCCGGACATGATCGGGACCCCCTTCGAAACTGAACGCAGACAGCCTTGTCAACGAAAAGTTAAGGACGGATTCACCGCCTTCGCCCGACCATGCCATGCATTCGTCAGCCGACCCACGCTCAAGGAGCGGCCGTGCCTGCCCTGTCGTCCAGCCCCACTTCCCTGATCCTGCTCGCCGTGGCGTTCTGCGCCTCGGGCGCGGCGGTGACGGTGCGGGCGCAAGAGGGCCCGCAGATGGGAGACGTCCGCAGCGGGCCCGATATGCGGGCCTCGTGGGGACGACAGAACGTGGGCCCGCGGGGCGCCCAGGATTCCATGTCCGATTCGGTCCGCCGGATCGAACGCACGACGCGGGGCCGGGTGCTCAGCGTGGAGCGGATGCATGCCGACGGCCGCGACGTCAATCGCGTCAAGGTGATGGACGATAGCGGCCGGGTCCGGGTGTACGTCGACGATCCGCAGCAGCGCGGACGGGCCGCCCGTGCACGCGGCGACGACGATTGATCCTGCATTCTCGCCCCCAATTCACGGCCGGTCCGGCCGTTCGACCGGAGTTGACCCCATGCGAATCCTGCTCGTCGAAGACGAAGCTCCCCTGCGTGAGACCCTTGCCGCCCGGCTGAAGCGCGAAGGCTTCGCCGTCGATGCCGCCCAGGATGGCGAAGAGGGCCTGTACATGGGCCGCGAAGTGCCGTTCGACGTGGGCATCATCGACCTGGGGCTGCCGAAGATGTCGGGCATGGAGCTGATCAAGGCGCTGCGCGAGGAGGGCAAGCAGTTTCCGGTGCTGATCCTCACCGCGCGCTCGAGCTGGCAGGACAAGGTCGATGGCCTCAAGCAGGGCGCCGACGACTACTTGGTCAAGCCGTTCCACGTCGAGGAACTGCTCGCCCGCATCAATGCGCTGGTCCGCCGCGCGGCGGGCTGGAGCAAGCCCACGCTTGAGTGCGGCACGGTGACGCTGGACCTGGCCGCGCAGACGGTCAGCGTCGACGGCAAGAACGTCGATCTGACCAGCTACGAGTACAAGGTGCTCGAGTATCTGATGATGCATGCCGGCGAACTGGTGTCGAAGGCCGATCTGACCGAGCACATCTACCAGCAGGATTTCGATCGCGATTCCAACGTGCTCGAGGTGTTCATCGGCCGTCTGCGCAAGAAGCTCGACCCCGACGGCGCGCTCAAGCCTATCGAGACCGTGCGCGGCCGTGGCTACCGGTTCGCGATCCCGCGCAACGGCGAGGGGTGAAACGCTCGGCCGGCGATCGCGCCCTCCGGCCCGTTGCCGCCACGCGTCCGGGCTGCCGTCCACGCCTGTGATCCGTCATGCCTGCTGAGTCCCGACGCCCCAAGAGCAAGGCGCGGCGCCCTTCGCGCTGGCGCCCGCGCTCGTTGCAGGCCCGCCAGCTGCTGGCGGCGAGTATTGGTCTGCTCGCGTTCCTGGCGCTGGCCGGGTATGCGCTCGACCGGGCGTTCATCGACGTCGCCAGCGAAGGCCAGCGCGAGCGCCTGCGCAACTACGTCTACGCCTACGCGGGCGACATCGAGTTCCTGCGCGGCGGCGAGATCTACCTGCCGTCCGAATCGCCACCCGACGACCGCTTCCTGCGCCCGGGCAGTGGCCTGTACGCCGAGGTGGTGCTGCCCAGCGGCACCTGGGCCTCGCGTTCGGCATCAGGCCCGCAGTTGCCCGAGGCGACGATGCTCGGTGCACGCGAGGAGAAGTTCGAAGGCCCGCTGCCGATCGTGCGCAGTGACGGCTCGCCGGGCGAGGTCTACCGCTACGGCCTGGGCCTGCTGTGGTCACCGGAAGAGACGCGTACCGATGACGAGTTCGCCTACACCATCTATGTGATGGAGGATGCCGGCATCGTGCCGCGCCAGGTGCGGGTGTTCCGCGCCGCGCTGTGGGTCAACCTCGGCATCGCGGGCATGATCCTGCTGTTGCTGCAGGCGCTGATCGTGCGCTGGAGCCTGTGGCCGTTGCGGCGGGTCGAGCACGAACTGGTACGCGTGCAACGCGGACAGGCCGACCGCATGGGCATGCAGCATCCACGCGAGCTGCTGCCGTTGACCGAGAGCATCAACGCGCTGATCGAAAGCGAGCGCGAGCACCTCGCGCGTCAGCGCAACACGATGTCCGACCTGGCGCACAGCCTCAAGACGCCGCTGGCAGTGCTGCGCTCGCGGCTCGACGCCGGCACCGGCGAGGCCGAGTTGCGCGAGGAGGTCGAGACCCAGCTGCAGCGCATGACCGACCTGGTGACCTACCAGCTCGCACGCGCGGCCTCCAGCGGCCACCAACTGTTCTCGGCCGCGATCGAAATCGAACCGCACGCCGAGCAGATCGTCCGCGGGCTGGAGAAGATCTACGCCGCCAAGGGCGCGGTCTGCGAGTTCGAGATCGATGCGGCGGCGCGCTTCCATGGCGAGCCGGGCGACCTGCAGGAGCTGCTCGGCAATCTGCTCGAAAACGCCTTCAAGTGGGCGCGCTCCCGGGTGCTGCTGACGGTGCGCTCGGGCGACACCGCGCCCAACCGTCGGCCGGGACTGGTGCTGGTGGTCGAGGACGACGGTCCCGGCATTCCGCCCGATCGCGTGGCGACGGTGCTCCAGCGCGGCGTGCGCGGCGACGAGCGTGTGCAGGGACACGGCATCGGTCTGTCGATCGTGCAGGACATCGTGCACAGCTACCGCGGCGAACTGCACGTCGGGCGCTCGGAGGAACTGGGCGGAGCCTGCTTCTCGGTGCGCCTGCCGCCGGGCTTCTGACCGGCATCGGCGGCCGCCTGTCGCGACGGCGCCGCGCTGGCCTACGCCAACGGCGACGGGCCGTAGAAGCGCGCGAGGTGCGCGGCAACCTGGGGCAGCGCGTCGCGCAGCAACGCCGGCGCGCTGAAGTGGTATTCGCTGCAGACCGCGAAGAATTCCTCGGGCGCTTCGGCCGCGTACGGGTCGAGCGCGGTGTCGTGCCCGGCGTCGACGCGCGCGACGAAGCCATCGAACGCGCGCTGGAAGTCCTGCGCCCAGGCGCGCTGCCACGGACGCGGCAGCGGCGGAGTGCCGTCGAGCACGCCATCGAGCGCATCGAGCTTGTGCGCCATCTCGTGCACGGCCACGCAGAAGCCGCCATCGGGCTCGGCGATGTCGCTCTGGATGTCGGCCCACGACAGCACCAGCGGCCCGCTCTCCCAGGCTTCGCCGATCAATTCGTCGTCCCACTCGTGCATCACGCCGGCGGCGTCGACGTGGCTGCGGTTCACCCTGAATGCGTCCGGATACACGATCAACTGCGACCAACCATGCAGGCCCTCGTCACCGAACTCGAGCAGCGGCAGGCAGCACAGCGCCGCGAGCAGCAGCCGCTCGCGCGCGTCCAGCGCCAGGCCGGCGACCGGGGTGATGGTCTTGCGGTGCACAAAGCGCGCTGCGAGCGTGCGCAGCCGCGCCGCGCGCGCGTCGTCGAGTGCGTGGACCCAAGGCAATTGGCGGCGGATGGCCGCCCAGTCCGCATCGGGGACGGGGGGCGGGGCGCCATCGAACAGGCGCCGGATCAGCGAACGCACGACCGGGGCCGTCGCCTCAGCGGAACATGCCGGGCAGGAAGCTGTGCCAGCGCGGGCCGCGCAGCGGGCCGTCGCTCTCGATGCCGCCGGAGGTCGCCGGCCGGGCCTTCGACGCGCTGGCCGGCGGGCGCCGGACGGCATCGCTGCCGGCCGTTTCGGGAGCCGACGCGGGCGCTGCCGCGGCGCAGGGCGGGGTGTCCGAGGGTCCGGGGACGCGCGCTTCGCGAGCCGCCGCCGGCAGGCAGGCAGCGAACAGCAGCGCGCAGAACATCGCTCGTATCGACATCGAAGACCCCGGACAGTCAGGCGGACGCGGACATCCCGCGACTATAGCGCAGGTTGCGCGCCCGCGACGTTGCGTCGCAGCAGCGCACGACAGCGGCCACGCGCTCGCCGATAATCGCCCGCATGGCCGCCTCCGTCCCCCATCTCCCTGCGACCGCCGCATGCCCACGCTGAATGCCGAGCGTGCCTTGTTGGAACGGCTGATCGCCGGCCCCGTGTCGGGCGATGTGCTGGCGCGCGAGTCCGGGCAGACACGCGCGGCGGTCTGGAAGCGGATCGGCCTGCTGCGCGAGGCCGGTGTGCCGATCGAGGCCCGGCGCGGGCAGGGCTACGCGCTTGCCCAGCCGGTGTCGCTGCTCGACCGCGACGCGATCGTTGCGGCATTGCCGGCCGAGGCGCGCGCGGGTCTGGATCGGCTCGATGTGGCCTGGACCCTGGATTCGACCAACGCCGAACTGCTGCGCCGGCCCATGCCGGGCGCGGCCGCCGAGGCGCTGCTGGCCGAACGCCAGACCGGCGGGCGCGGACGCCGGGGCCGGACCTGGCGCTCGCCGCTGGCCGCGCACATCTACCTGTCGCTCCAGCGGGGCTTCGAGGGCGGGCTCGCGCGCTTGGGGGGACTGAGCCTGGTGGCCGGCATCGCCGCGGTGGAGGCCCTGCACGGGCTCGGCTTCGGCGACGTGCGGCTCAAGTGGCCCAATGATCTTGTGGTGTCTGACAGCGCCGGACTGCGCAAACTCGGCGGCGTGCTGGTCGAAGGCGGCGGCGAGCATGCCGGGCCGGTGCGCGCGGTGCTGGGCATCGGCATCAATGTGCGGATGCCTGCCGCCGACGCTGCTCGCATCGACCAGCCCTGGATCGACCTGGCGACACTGGCGCCCGCACTGCCGTCCCGCGATGCGGTGGCCGCCGCCGTGATCGGCGCCTGGATCCCGGCGCTGGCGCGCTTCGATCGCGACGGCCTGGCGGCGTTCCTGCCCGCATTCGCAGCGGTCGACGCGCTGGCCGGTCGCGCGGTGCGGGTGCAGACCGGGACCGGCGTGCTCGAGGGCGCGGCCGACGGCATCGCCGACGACGGCGCGCTGCGCGTCCGCTTCGACGACGGCGTCAGGAACTTCCACGCAGGCGAAGTCAGCGTGCGCAACGGGAACGCGACATGACGGTCTGGCTGTTCGACCTGGGCAATACCCGACTCAAGTACGCCCCGCTCGACGGCGTGGGCATCGGGCCCGTGGCTGGGACGGCACATGCGGCCGGCGGGCTGGATCCGGCATGGATCGAACGCCTGCCGCCGAGGATCGAGACCGCGGTGGTGGCCAGCGTCGCCTCACCAGCGCTGCGGGCGGTGCTGCTCGACGCGCTGGCCGCACGCGGCGCCCAGGTCGAGCTGGCGCGCACGTTGCCGGCGCTCGATGGCGTCACGATCGCCTATGCCGACCCGACGCGGCTGGGCGTGGACCGCTTCCTCGCTCTGCTGGCGGCGCGCGCGCAGGCCGCATCGCCCGTCGTCGTGGTCGGGGTCGGCACCGCACTGACGATCGATCTGCTCGACGCCGACGGCCGGCACCTGGGGGGGCGCATCGCGCCGTCGCCGACGCTGATGCGCGAAGCCCTGCAGCGTCGGGTCGCGCAACTGCCCGCGACGGGCGGACGCTATCTCGAGTTCGCGAGCGATACCGATGATGCGCTGGCCTCGGGCTGCGAAGGCGCCGCCGTGGCGCTGGTCGAGCGCAGCCTCGTGCAGGCCGAGATGCGTATCGGCGTCACGCCCGACCTGCTGCTGCACGGCGGCGGCGCGGCGGACCTGCAGCCGCACCTGCCGCGGGCGCAGATGCGGCCCGATCTGGTCCTGGCCGGTCTGGCGCGCTGGTACCGCGCGCGGCCGAGCAGGACCGATGCCTAGGAGACCCTCATGCTGCTGCGCGCGATCGTCCTGCTGCTGGTGATCCTCAATCTCGGTGTCGCCGCTTGGTGGGCATTGCGCGACACGCCGGCCGAATCGGCGCCTCTCCCTACGGAGACCGCGCCCACCCTGACCTTGCTCGCGCCGCAGGCGGCGTCGCCAGGGCCGGTGCCGCTGGCCGAGGCATTCGAGGGTGAGGAGGTCGCGGTGCTCGATGGCGACAGCGATGGCGACGCGGCGGCAGCGCTGCGCTGCGTCGCACTTGGCCCGTTTGCCGACGCCGCCGCACGCGAGGCCGCGCGCCGACGTCTGGCCGGCGATGGCGTACGCGTCTTCGCGCGCGAGGTTGCCGTCGCGCCGCGCGGTTGGCGCGTCTGGCTGCCGCCGCAGCGTGATCGCGCCGCGGCCGACGCGGTCGCAGCACGGCTGCGCGCGGCCGGCATCGAGGACCAGTACGTGATCGCCGACGGCGACGACGCGCACGGCATCGCGCTGGGGCGTTTCGACAGCGAAGCGCCCGCGCGGGCACGCGTCGAGGCCCTGCGTGCCGCCGGTTTCGCCGCGCAGGCCGAGCCGATCGGCGGCCAGGTGCAGCCCTGGCTCGACGCGCTGGTCGATGCGGTGACGGCCGATGCCGCGCTGCGCACGCGCACCGGCGCGCCCCGGGCCGAACCCGGCCACTGCGCCACCACCCAGGATGCAGGTTAGAATCCCCGCGCGGCCTCGCCGCCCCATGCCGGCATAGCTCAGTTGGTAGAGCAACCGCCTTGTAAGCGGTAGGTCCCCAGTTCGAACCCGGGTGCCGGCACCATCTTCCGATTCCAGGTCATCCCAAGCGGCGGGGGAGCACGAACGCCCAGGCCTCGGCCTGGATAGAATCGGACCGACGCCGTCCAGGGGATGACGATGAAGCAGGGAGGCATCGCGGCCGGCGTGGCCGCGGTTGTGATCGCGCTACTGGCGCCGGCGGTGTCGGCCTCCGGCGTCGATCAGCCGCCGCGCACAGTCGGCGAACTCGCGACCTGGTGCCGGGATGCCCTGCAGCCATGGATCCCTGGCGACGAGCCACCTGCCGCCGAGGCAGCGCGCGGCGCCTACTGCTTTGCCTACGTGCAGGCGGTGATCGACAACACGTTCGTCGCGCCAGGCAACCCGTACTGCTTCCCGGTCGGTGCATCGCACCGCGAGGTGATCGAGGGCTTCGTGGTGTACGCAGCACACGCGCCGCGCAAGCTGCAGGAGGCAGAAGTCGGTACCGGTGTCGACGTGGCGCTTCGGGCCGCGTATCGCTGCGCCGCGCGCTGATTGGGGAAAAGTCACACCGAACGCGCACAGTCAGGAAAGACCGAATGCGGAGGGAAGCGCAATGGCTAGACGCAAGAAAAGTGTCGTCTCGTGGAACAAGGTCTTGGGTGTGACGAAGGCCAAGCGCGACTTCGCGCGAATGACTGGCATCCCCACCACCAGGTCCGGCCGGCAAGCGAAGCTCGGTCGTGCCATGGGCTGCAGCGTGGTTCTGGCAGCTGGCGCCGGCGTCGTATTGGTGCTGGTCGCAGGCGCTTGGGTGGCATTTCCGAGCGCTCTTGCGTAGCGCGTCCGCGTCAATCTGGCAGCTTTGCGATCGCCCAGCCTGCGGCCAACTCGAATGCGGCTTGCGGATCCGAGACGCGGGCGAACCCCTCGCCGCTGGTGACCTCGAACATGCCGTCCTCCAGCAGTCGCACGCTCGATAGCACGCGCGACGACTCCGGCCCGATCCTGTAGGCCTCCCACCGAGACCGATCGACGTGCTCGCCGCGCAGCGGATTCCGCCAGCCGCGGTCGTTGAGGAATGAATCGCCGAGCGACGGCATGTTGGCCAGGCCAGCAGGTGGGATCACGTGCGGCTCGCGAGAGCGCAGGAGGGCGGCTTTGGCGGCTGATCTGTAAGGCATGCCGGGCATCATCCCGGCCGTGGTCGCATGGGCTGCGACCCGCGCGACGCTGGCGCGGTGCTCCCCGTCAGTTCTCAACTGCTCTTCGCGCACTCGGCGTTGCTGAAAGGCGCGCACAGCGTAGGTCGGTGGCGCGGCAGAACAGGGTGTGGACGGCCGTATTGGCTACTCGCAACCGACGCCGTCCCCATCCCGGTCCAAGTGCGGGCCATAGCCTGGCTCTCCGCGCCTGACCGGTGCTGCGCGTGCTTGCCGGGCCTCGGTGCAGTTGCGATACGACCATCCGGTGGCAGGCTCGACGGTTGACGGAGCGAGCCGCTGTGGTGCCGGTGCCGGCGCCGATGGCGACCTGTGGCAGTGATAGTCGCCGGTCTTCCGGTTGTTGTGGCAGCCCTCTGCGTTGAGGCCACCCGGATGCGCTTGTACCGTTGCCGCTGCGGCAAACAGGAGGGCCAGTCCCGCGCGTTTGTGCATGATCTGTCCTTCTGATCGGGTGGGGCAGGTTCGGAGCATGGCAGGCCCGGCTGCTAGACTGCACGTGTTGCTGGTCGCGTGCCTGTGGAACGTTCGGGAACGCTTCCTGTTTTGCTCGAAGCTTTAAACCAGTTCAGTCGGTTGCCCGGGTTTCGGACCTGGCGACCGGCACCATCCAGACGCCGTTTCCGCGACCCGCGCCGCCCAGGCGCCTCCCCATGGCCGCACGGTGTCGATCCGTCGTCCGCGCGGCCTCGCCCGCCGCGGCCTGCGTCCGTCAGTTGCCCAGGAGAAGCCATGCAGCACGCGTACCCGCCGGTCTCGATCTTCGGTGTGCCCACGGATGTGGGCGCAGGACGTCGCGGCGCCTCGATGGGGCCAGAAGGCCTGCGCGTGGCCGGTCTGGCCGAGGCCTTGCTCGCACGGGGGATCGATGTCGTCGACCTGGGCGACCTCAAGGGGCCCCGGAATCCGTGGCAGGGCCCGCAGGGCGGCTACCGGCATCTGGATGAGGTGGTCGCCTGGAACCGGGCGGTGCTCGAGGCCTCGTCGGCGGAACTCGCGCGCGGGCGCATGCCGATCATGCTCGGCGGCGACCACTGTCTGGCGATCGGTTCGATCGCGGCGGTCGCGCGCCATTGTCAGGCTGTCGGCAAGACGCTGCGCGTGCTGTGGCTCGATGCGCACACCGATTTCAACACCTCGCAGATCACCCCGTCGGGCAATGTGCACGGGATGCCGGTGGCCTGCCTGTGCGGCATCGGGCCCGATGTATTGACTGGGCTGGGCGGCGAGACGCCCGCCACACGCGTCGACCAGTTCCGCCAGATCGGCATCCGCTCGGTCGATCCGGACGAGAAGCGCCTGGTCAAGGCGCATGGCCTGGACATCTACGACATGCGCTACATCGACGAGGTCGGCATGCGGCGCGTGGTCGAGCAGGCGCTCGAGGGCGTCGACGCCGACACCCATCTGCATGTGAGCTTCGACGTCGACGTGCTCGACCCGACCATCGCGCCTGGCACCGGCACCCCGGTCCCGGGCGGCATCAACTATCGCGAGGCGCAGTTGTTGATGGAGATGATCGCCGATACCGGGCGGCTGGGATCGCTGGACGTGGTGGAGGTCAACACCGCGCTCGATCATGGCAATGCGACCGCCGAACTGGCGGTGGACCTGGTCGAAAGCCTGTTCGGCAAGTCGACCCTGATGCGGGACTGAGGGCGCAGGTCCCCCCGACGTATCGAGACGATGAATGGGGAGATGCGGCTCGCGGCCAGGTGCACGCGGCATTCACACCGCGGGCTCCTATAGTCCGCCCAACGGTTGCGGCGTCACGCAATCGCCCGCCAAGAATCCCTGGAGAATCCCGATGAAGCGTTTGACTGCCCTTCTGCTGCTCGCTCTGTTCACCGCCGGCACGTTGAGTGCCTGCAACACTGTCCGCGGCGCCGGCCAGGATGTCCAGAAGGTGGGCGAGAAGATGGAAGACGGTGCGAACGACACGGGCGCCACCACGCGCCGTCCCTGATCGCGCTGCTTCGCGTTGACCCCGAAAAAGCCGGCGAAAGCCGGCTTTTTCTTGTGCGGCCTTGGGACCGTCGCGCGGTGGTGCCACACCTGATTGTCAGTGCAGCCCGAGTGCGCAGCAGCGATGTGAAGGCCGGCATCATGGTCTCTTGACCGGCAGTTGATGCGCGCTGCGAGAGGATGACGACAGCCCGCTGCGACGGCGCATCGCACCGCACCGGCGGCAGGCCTCTGATTCCCAGAAGGAAGAAAGACCATGAACAAAGACATCATTTCCGGCAAGTGGACGCAGCTCAAGGGCAAGGCCCAGGCCAAGTGGGGTGACCTGACCGACGACGTGTTCGACGTGGCGGCCGGAGACAGCAAGTACCTGGCCGGCAAGCTGCAGGAGAAGTACGGCTGGGAACGCGACCGCGCCGAAAAGGAAGTGCGCGAGTTCGAGAAGACCCTCGACTGACGCGCTTGGCCGGCATCCGATGCCGTACGAGGCGGGCCGGGCGACCGGCCCGTCTTCGTATGACCCTCGGAGCTCGATGACTGGTGCAGCCTCCGCAACCACGCTCGCCGCCCGGCGCACGCCGCGATCGACCGTAGTCGAACAGGTAGACTGGGACTCCCTGGTCTGTCGCTGCTGTCATGTCACAACGTCCCCTGCGCGTCCTCACTGGCATCAAGCCCTCTGGCACGCCGCATGTCGGCAACTACGTCGGCGCCGTGCGCCCCGCGGTCGCCGCCAGCAAGGCGCCGGGCACCGAGAGTTTCTATTTCCTCGCCGACCTCCACAGCCTGGTCAACACGCAGGACCCGGCCCGGGTACAGCGCTCGACGCTGGAAGTCTCGGCGACGTGGCTGGCCGCCGGTCTGGACCCGGCGAAGGTCTGGTTCTACCGCCAGAGCGACGTGCCCGAAACCACCGAACTGATGTGGTTGCTGACCTGCGTGGCAGGCAAGGGCTTGCTCAACCGGGCACATGCCTACAAGGCTGCCGTGGACCGGAATCGGGCCCAGGCGCTGGATGAGGACGCATCGGTGACCGCCGGGCTCTATCTTTATCCAGTGCTGATGGCCGCCGACATCCTGATCTTCAACGCCCACCGCGTGCCGGTGGGGCGCGACCAGATCCAGCACATCGAGATGGCGCGCGATTTCGCGCAGCGCTTCAACCATCTGTACGGGCGCGAGTGGTTCACGTTGCCCGAGGCGGTGATCGACGACGACGTCGCCACGCTGCCCGGCCTGGATGGCCGCAAGATGAGCAAAAGCTACGACAACACCATTCCGCTGTTCGCGCCGCCTGCGCAGCTCAAGAAGTTGGTGTTCTCGATTCTCACCGACTCCCGTGCGCCGGGCGAGCCGAAGGACACCGAAGGCTCGGCGCTGTTCCAGCTCTACCAGGCGTTCGCCACGCCCGAGCAGACGGCCGCCTTCGCACAGGCCTTCGCCGATGGCATCGGCTGGGGTGAGGCCAAGCAACAGGCGCTCGATGTGATGGAGCGCGAGATCGCGCCGATGCGGGAGCGCTACGAGGCGCTGATCGCGCGGCCGTCGGATATCGAGGACATCCTGCGCGATGGCGGGCGCCGGCTGCGCGAGCGCTATGCCACGCCGCTGCTGGCACAACTGCGCGATGCGGTCGGGCTGCGCGATCTGGGCCGCGTGGCGGTGCCGGCCACCGCCGGGGCCGCCGCGATCCGCAACGAGCCGCCACAGTTCAAGCAGTACCGTGAGGACGATGGCCGGTTCTATTTCAAGCTCGTGGACGGCGATCGGGTGCTGCTGCAGAGCCACGGCTTCGACGCGCCGCGCGAGGCGGGGCAGACCATCGCGCGCTTGCGTCGCGGTGAGTTGGCACCGGCGCAGGCGCCGGCCGCGCTTGGCGAGGGCGTTGCGCTGGCCGACGTGCAGGCTGCGCTGGATGCAATCGCTGCGGCGGAGGTGGAGAAGGCGGCATCATGAACCCGCTCGTCGAGTTCAACCTGACACTGCTGTTGTTCCTGCCGTGGTTCGCGATCCTCGGCGTGCTGTTCTGGGTCTACCCCCGGCGTCCGCGTGGCGTGCGGCGCGTGCTCTACGATCTGGCCAGCCTGGCGGTGTCGGTCGCCGCCTTCATGGTCTCGATCTACTGGGCGCAGACGAGCGCCGATCCGGTGCATGGCCACATGTGGCAGCAGATCCTGGCGACCGCGGTCGGCTACGGGGTGTTCCTGGCGGTGCTCGGCGCCGCGTTCGTGCTGCGCTTGGCGATCCTGCGGCCGCGCGACTGAGGCCAGACCCGGCCACGCCTACGACCAAAGGCCCATGCGCGTCTTCCAACGCACGGCCTAGACTGCCGGCAGCGACCTGGAGCGATGCGATGCGCGACGACAGCGGCGGAATCACGATCATCGACACCGGCTACGTGCGGCCGGCGTTATGCGCCGCCTATCTGGTGCGCAGTGAAGGGCGCGCCGCGCTGATCGACTGCGGGACCGCGACCTGCGCGCCGCGCGTGCTCGCCGCGATCGATGCGGCTGGGGTCGATCGCGCATCGGTCGACTGGGTCATGGTCACGCACGTGCATCTCGACCACGCCGGCGGCGCCGGGCCGTTGATGCGCGCGCTGCCCAGCGCGCGACTCGTCGTGCATCCGCGCGGCGCGCCGCACATGATCGATCCGACGCGGCTGATTGCCGGTGCGAAGGCGGTGTACGGCGAGGCGGACTTCGCGCGCGACCATGCCGGCATGCTGCCGGTGCCCGAGTCGCGCGTGGTGATCGCCGACGACGGCCATGTCGTCGATCTGGCGGGCAGGGCGCTGGTCTGCGTCGACACGCCCGGCCACGCGCGCCACCACTACAGCGTCTGGGACGCAGCCACCCGCAGTTGGTTCGCCGGCGACACCTTCGGCATTTCCTATCGCGAGCTCGACACCGACGCGGGGGCCTTCATCGTGCCGACGACCTCGCCGGTGCAGTTCGATCCGCAGCAGATGCATGCCTCCATCGATCGGCTGCTGGCGCGCGCGCCGGTTTCGATCCGGATCGCGCACTACGGCGAGGTGACCGAGTGCGTGCGGCTCGCCAGCGACCTGCATACGGTGATCGACGCGATGGTCGCCATCGCGCAGGCGGCCGATGGGCGCGACGACCGCCAGGATGTGATCGTCGACGGCCTGGTCCGGCTCTATACCGAGCGGGCCGTGGCCCACGGCATCGCCGACGCACCGGCACGCGTGCGCGAGGTGCTCGGCGGCGACATCGCCCTCAACGCGCAGGGCTTGTGCGCCTGGCTCGATCGCATGGCGCGCTGACCGTGCGCGCCGATATCGCCCCCACCGGCATCGACGATGTAGGCGGAGGCGACAGGTGGGTCAGCCCAGCGGCGGCTGGCCCAGATCGGCCAAAAGCTGGTTCTGCACCTTGAGGGCATTGGCGCGCGGCAGCTTGGCCATCACGCCCGGGTAGGACAGCGCGAGGTCGCCCTTGAGCAGCAGGCCGTCGACGTGCACGTAGCTGCGGGTGGTGTAACGGTTGCCGTCGCGCTCGACGTCCAGGCGCATCGGCGCGGTCAGGACGTTGATGCCCTTCTGGTAGACGCGGCGGCGGCCGTCGTCGCTGCGCAGCTTGTAGCCGTTGGCCGCGGCCCAGGCGTCGACCCGGCCCAGTACGTCGCCTTCGGCCGTGAACTCGCGCACGTCCCATGGGTGGTTCGCGCTCTTGGCCTTGTGGGCCATGAAGTTGATCAGGCCGAAGCCCATCAGCCCGCCTGCGATCGTCGCGGTCAACATCGCCATCGTTGCGATTCCTGTTCATGATGAATGGGGAGCGCACTTTAGTGTGCGCCATGTGAAGGCGGTGCTGGGGGCGCCCCCAGATGACGCGCGCACGCCGCCGTGCCATGCCGTGGGCTGCCCAAGAGGCGGGCAGAGCGGTGGACCGTGGCCGTGATCCGGGCCCGTCGGGCGATCCGGCGCTGCCTCGAGCAGAGGTGCGCGGCCGCCGGTCCGGTTACATGGGCGCCTGCGGCCAGAGGTAGGCGCGGTCGTCGAAACTCACGCACCAGTGTGGCCGGTAGACCACGATCAGGGCCATGACCGTTCCGGAGAAGAACGCCTCGGCAAACATCAGCAGCGGCGTCGCAGTCAGGTAGGCATCGACCGTGCGGCCGCCGAGCCAGGCCGTCAAGGCGGCCTTGGCAAGCATCGAGGCCGCCATCGCCAGAGCGGCGGCCGCAAAGGCGTTGAGCATCACGTAGACGACGATGTTGCGCGGCGCCCAGCGCCGTGCCGCGCGTGAGGCCAGGGCGGTGACGGCGACCGGTAGCGCGCCGGTGACCAGGAAGTCGGCCGCCCAGCCCTGCCACGCCGCGCCCAGCAGCACGCCGGTCAGGCTGACGGCGGCCATCGACCAACAGGCGACACCGGCGCCGAACAGCAAGGTTGCGATGGTTGCGCCCAGGAAGTGGAGCATCACGCCCTGCAGCGCGGCCGTGTTGAACCAGCGCATCGCCGCCAGCGCGAGGGTCGCGGCCAGCAGCACGCGCAGCGTGTCGGGCGTGGCCGTGCGGATGTGCGTGCGCAACGCGCCGACCTGGCGCAGCAGCACCGCGATCGAGGCGGTCCAGGCCAGGGCCTGGAGCCACAGCGGCAGCGCATTGCCGGAAAGGGCCATCGGACCTGCCGGCGCCTAGTCGGGCACCGCCGGCGTCGGCTGGCCAAGGTGAGTGCGGACCTCGAACAGCTCGGGGAAGAAGCTCAGCTCCAGCGCCTGGCGCAGGAAGCCCACGCCGCTCGAGCCGCCGGTGCCGCGCTTGAAGCCGATGATCCGCATCACCGTGCGCATGTGGCGGAAGCGCCACGACTGGAACTGGCTCTCCAGGTCGACCAGGTCCTCGCACAGCGAATACTCGCGCCACCAGCGATCGGTGTCCTCGTATATCGTGCGCAGCACCGGCACCAGGTCTGCATCGAACACGTGTGGCTGCGCCCAGTCGCGCGCGACGTGCGCCGCTGCGACCGGATGCCCCCAGCGTGCGAGATAGCGCAGGAACTCGTCGTACAGGCCTGGCTGCTCCAGCACCGCGCGCAAGCCGGCCTGGCCGTCGGGGTCGTGCGCGAACACCTCCAGCATCGCGGCGTTCTTGTTGCCGAGCAGGAACTCGACCGTGCGGTACTGCAGCGACTGGAATCCGGACGAGGGGCCCAGCACATCGCGGAACTCCATGTACTCGGCCGGCGTCATCGTCTCGAGCACCGACCATTGTTCGGTCAGCTGCCGCAGCACCTGCTTGCAGCGCGCCAGCACCTTGCGGCAGCGCCAGACTTCGTCGCGGCGCAGGTGTGCGATGGCCGCCGACAGCTCGTGGATCATCAGTTTCAGCCACAGCTCCGAGACCTGGTGCTGCACGACAAACAGCATCTCGTCATGGTGTGGCGGATCGGACAGCGGCTGCTGGGCGGCGAGCAGCAGGTCCAGGCGCAGGTAGCCGCCATAGGTCAAGCGCCCGGACAGGTCGCGGTGGATGCTGTCCTCGAGCGGACGCTGGTTGCGGTCGATGGTCATCCGCACAGCGTAGCGCAGGACGTGGTGCTGCCTGCGCCCGGCGACCGGTGCCCGTGACCCGGGTCGTCGGCAATTGCCGCACAGCGTCATGCAAACGACATCGGCCCCGTCCACACTCCGTCCAGGGGCGCCTTCGCCCGGGGATGCCAGGGGAACCGACGCATGAACGAGACCGTCCGCCGGCTGTTGCCGGCGCTGTTGCTGTCCTGCGCAGCCACGGGCGCGCAGGCCCAGGTAGTGGTCAGCCAGATCTACGGTGGAGGCGGTAACGCTGGCGCCCCGTACCAGGCCGACTACGTCGAGCTGTTCAACGCCGGCGACCAGCCCGCCTCGCTCGCCGGCAAGTCGGTGCAGTACGCGAGTGCGACCGGCAACGGCCATTTCGGCGCCGGTGCCAACCAGATCGTGGTGCTGCCAAGCGTCGACATCCCCGCTGGCGGCTACTTCCTCGTCGCACTGGCGGGCGGCGCGAACGGCGACCCACTGCCGGCGCCCGATGCGAGCGGCACGATCAATATGTCGGGCAGCGCGGGCAAGGTGGTGCTGGCCGACACCGCAGCCGGGCTGGGCTGCAACGGCGGCAGCACGCCCTGCACCCCGGCGCAGCAGGCGCTGATCCTCGACCTGGTCGGCTTCGGCGGCGCCAATTTCTTCGAGGGCACCGGGCCGGCCCCGGCGCTGGGCAATGCGCTGGCCGCCGTGCGTGCCGGCGGCGGTTGCACCGACAGCGACGACAACGCCGCCGACTTCTCCGCCGCCGCACCGGCGCCGCGCAACGCCGCCTCGGTGCCGAATGTCTGCGGCGGAGGCGGGGCGCTGTACCTGAGCATCGGCGATAGCCGCGGCGCCGAGGGCGACAGCGGCACGACGCCGTTCTTCTTCACCGTCAGCCTCAATCAGCCGGCGGGACCGGATGGGGTGCGCTTCGCGTATGCGACCACCGATGGCAGCGCGACCGTGGCCGACCAGGACTACATCGCCAAGTCCGGGACAGGCAGCTTCGCGCCCGGCCAGCGCGAGCTGACGATTCACGTCGATGTGGTCGGCGACGAGCGCGTCGAGCCCGACGAGGATTTCCACGTGGACCTGGCCGATGTCGAGGGCGCGCTCGTCGCCAAGACGCGCGGGACTGGGCTGATCGTCAACGATGACGTGTTGACGCTGCCGATCCACCACATCCAAGGGCCGGGTGCCCGCTCGCCGGTCGAGAACCAGCCGGTCGCCACGACCGGTATCGTCACCGGCCGCAAGAACAACGGCTTCTTCATCCAGACGCCCGACGGCGAGGACGATGGCGACCCGATGACCTCGGAAGGCGTGTTCGTGTTCACTGGCAGCGTGCCGCCCGCCGATGCCGCGGTCGGCAACAAGGTGCTGGTGCAGGGCACGGTCATCGAATACGTGCCGGCCGCCGACCCGCGCCAACTCCCGCTGACCGAGATCACCGATGCCTCGGTCGTGGCGCTGTCCAGCGGCCATGCGCTGCCGGCGCCGGTCGTGCTGACCGTCGAACTGCCGCATGCCGACGGCGGTCTCGACCAGCTCGAGCCGCTGGAGGGCATGCGCGTGACCGCGCCGAGCTTCACCGTCGTGGCGCCGACCGGCGGCAACATCGACGAGCG
Organism: Luteimonas sp. TWI382; assembly: GCF_039674545.1. NCBI lineage: Bacteria > Pseudomonadati > Pseudomonadota > Gammaproteobacteria > Lysobacterales > Lysobacteraceae > Luteimonas > Luteimonas sp. TWI382. The sequence continues at coordinate 119,837 of NZ_JBDJNS010000002.1, read as the reverse complement.
CGCCGCGAGCGCGACCGGCAACGGTCGCTTCGCGGTCGTGGTGACCGGGACCCCGCGCCCGTTCCGCGAGCCGGGCATCCAAGTGCCCGATCCCGACCCCTTGGGCAGTAGCGCGCCGGCGATCCCGCGCTGGGACTTCAATCCCGAGACGATCGTCGTCAACAGCGCCACGATCGGTGCGCCGTCGGCCGACCTTGCGGCCGGCTGCCGGATCGTCGGCGGCTCGCTGACCGGCCCGCTCGATTACACGTTCCGGCGCTACACGATCTATCCCGAGGGCGCGCTCGACACCGACTGCAGTGGGGCCGGCGAGGTGCGTCCGGCGGCGCTGCCGGGCCCCGACCATGTGAGTCTGGCGACCTACAACCTGCAGCGCTTCTTCGACACCGTCAACGACGGCAACAGCGGCCCGACGCTGACCGCTGCGGCGCTGGAACGGCGGCTGGCCAAGGCGTCGGTCGGCATCCGCGCCTTCCTGCATGTGCCCGATGTCGTCGGCGTGACCGAGGTCGAGAACCTCGGCGTGCTGCAGAGGCTGGCCGCGCGCATCAATGCCGATGCCATGGCCGCGGGCCAGCCCGATCCGGGCTACGTCGCCTATCTGCAGGAGGGCTTCGACGTCGGTGGCATCGATGTTGGCTTCCTGGTGCGGGCCGGCGCGGTCGCGCCGGGCATCGCGCGGATCGAAGTGCGCTCGGTCGTGCAGCAGGGCGCCGAGGCGGTGCTGGCGAACCCCAACGGCTCGACCAGCGTGCTCAACGATCGGCCGCCGCTGGTGCTCGATGCGGTGGCGCATTTCGCCGACGGTCGCCGGTTCCCGTTCACCGCGATCGTCGTCCATCAGCGCTCACTCAGCGGCATCGAGGCCGACGACGGCGGCAGCAATGGCTGGATCAGCGGTGGCGCGCGGGTGCGTGCCAAGCGTCAGCGCCAGGCCGAATTCCTGGCCACGCTGATCGACGACATGCAGCGGGCCGATGCGGGTCGGCACATTGTCGTGCTCGGCGATTTCAATGCTTTCGAGTTCAACGACGGCTACGTCGATGCGATGGGCACGACGACGGGTCTGCCGTCCCCGGATGCGCAGACCGCGGTCGATGGCGATGGGGCGGTGCTGGTGGCGCCGTCGCTGCTGAACATGACGCTGGAGGCGGGCGACGAGGCGCGCTACTCCTTCGTCTTCGACTACCAGGCGCAGTCGCTCGACCATGTGCTGGTGAACCAGGCGGTCGTCGATTCGCCGCTGGTCGCCGGCCTCGATATCAGCCATGCGCGCATCAACGCCGACTTTCCCGAGGTCGCGCGTAACGATGCGACCACGCCGACCCGGCTGTCGGATCACGACCCCACGGTGCTGCTGCTGCGGCTGCAGCCGGCGGCGCTGGCCGACCTCGGCATCGAGGCCGAGGCGGCGAATGCCGACGTCTTCGAGGGTGCGCCCCTGGCGTTCTCGGCCGTGCTGCGCAACGCCGGCCCTGATCCCGCGCAGTTCCCCGGCTTCGGTGCGGTCATCGATGCCGAACTCGCGGACCTCGTGGTCACCGCGCCGGCGGGTTGGGACTGCGAGGCGCCGGTCGTCGGTGGCGGCACGACGACACTGTCGTGCAATCACGATGCGCTCGCGGTTGCGGGCGAAGCGGCATTCGCGCTGTCCGCGACCGCGCCGGCCTCGGCCATCGGCCGGACGCTGGTGCTGACCGTCGCTGCGACCTCGCAGACCCACGATCCGGACGAGGGCGACAACAGTGCCCGCGCATCGGTCGCGGTACTCGCCGATCCGGCGCTGCCGTTGACCGATGGCGTGCCGGTCCAGGGTCTCTCGGGCGCGGCGGGCGCGTCGCGGTTGTTCCGCATCGATGTGCCCGAAGGCGCGCGTTCCCTGCGCGTGCTGACGTCGGGCGGTAGCGGCGATGTGTCGTTGTACGCGTCGCATGCCGCAGTTCCGACGCCGGACGACTTCGACCTGCGCTCGCGCCGGCCGGGCAACAACGAACTGATCCAGGTGATGGCGCCGGCCGCGGGCCGTTGGTACCTGCGCGTGGCCGGCGAGCGCGCGTTCGAGCGGGTCAGCGTGCGCGCCAGCATCGTGCGCTGACGGCACCGCGTCATGCAGGCGTCCGGCCGGTGCGATGGCCGGGCGCCGGGAAACGGGCGCCGGTGGACGCAGGCGGCCCGACGCCGTGGGGCTGCGACGTGCTGCTAGGATGCGCGATCGCACGCTTTGCAGGGGATTCCATCGCATGAGCCAGCCTACGTCCGATACCGGTGCACCGCGCGGCACCGTCGCCCGTCTTCTCGACGCGATCGAACGCACCGGCAACCGGCTGCCGGATCCGGCCATGCTGTTTCTGCTGTTGATGCTCGCGGTGTGGGGGTTGTCGTGGGCGTTGTCGGGCGTGGACTTCGCCGCGATCGATCCGCGCAGCGGCACGCCGATCCAAATCGTCAACCAGCTCTCGGGCGAGTCGCTGACCGCGTTCATGGCCAACATGGTGCGGGTGTTCCTGGGCTTCGCGCCATTGGGCGTGGTGCTGGTCGCGATGCTGGGGCTGGGCGTGGCCGAACACACCGGCTTCATCAATGCGGCACTGCGCAGCGTGCTGTCGGTGACGCCGAAGATGCTGCTGACGCCGGCGCTGGTCGCGGTCGCGGTGCTGAGCCACGTCGCGGTCGATGCCGGCTACGTGCTGGTGATCCCGCTGGGCGGGGTGATCTTCTACGCCGCCGGGCGCCATCCGCTCGCCGGAATCGCCGCCGCATTCTGTGGCGTGTCGGGTGGATTCTCGGCGACGCTGCTGGTGCCCTCGTCGCTGGATCCGCTGCTGGCCGGTTTCACCCAGGAAGCGGGCCGCATCCTCGACCAGGCGTTGACGATCAACCCGCTCAACAACTGGATCTTCACCACTGCCTCGAGTCTGCTGATCATCGCGATCGGCTGGTTCGTCACCGACCGCATCGTCGAACCGCGACTGGCGCGCACGGTCGTGGACGGCGACCCGGCCAACCTGCCGAAGATGGACCCGCTGCGCGCGGCCGAGAAGCGTGGCCTGATCTGGGCCGTGGTCGCGATGCTCGTCGCGTGCCTGGTGTTCGCGCTGACGCTGATGCCCGAGGCCTCGCCGTGGCGCGCGCCGGCAGAGGCCGTGCCCGAGGGCAGCCATCCGCTGTTGGTCGCGGCCGCGCCGGTGATGCAGTCGATCGTCGCGTTGATCTTCGTGCTGTTCCTGCTGCCGGGCGTGGTCTACGGCGCCGTCGCCGGCACGGTCCGCTCGCACCGCGATGTCATCGCGGCGATGACCAAGTCGATGAGCGGCATGGGCTACTACATCGTCATCGCGTTCTTCATCGCGCAGTTCCTGGCCGCGTTCAATGGCTCGGGGCTGGGTACGTTGATGGCGGTGGAGGGCGCGGACTTTCTCAAGGCGCTCGGGTTGCCGATGTGGTTGACGATTCTGGGCCTGATCCTGATGACCGGTGTGGTCAACCTGTTCATCGGTTCGGCCTCGGCCAAATGGGCCTTGCTGGCGCCGATCATGGTGCCGCTGATGATGCAGCTTGGCGTGTCGCCGGACCTGACCCAGGCCGCGTACCGCGTCGGCGACTCGATGACGACGATCCTGACCCCGTTGATGCCGTATTTCCCGCTGATCGTGGTGTTCTGCCAGCGCTACGTGACCGCGGCCGGCATCGGCACGCTGGTGTCGATCATGATTCCGTATTCGATCGCCCTGTCGGTGCTGTGGACGTCGCTCCTGCTGGCGTTCTGGGCGTTGGACATCCCGCTGGGGTTGGGCGCGAGCTACATCTATCCGGCTGGCTGAACAGGGGGCGGGTCGCGCGGAGTGGGTCGGGCGGCGTTGACGCCACGTTGACGCCCGGGCTCCGGGCTGGGATTCTCGCCGCTTCCCGGCGGTCGTGATCGTCCGGGTCGTCCCAGCTTCCCTTTATGCAAGGATCTCCATGAGCGCCGACGTCGTCGAGCCCAAAGTCGCGGCCGTACCGCCGCCGCCCGTCAATCCGCCCGAGTTCTCCCAGGTGCTTGGCCATCCACGCCCGCTGTGGATGCTCTTCATGTCGGAGTTCTGGGAACGCTTCGCGTTCTACGGCATCCGCTGGGCGATGGTGCTGTACATCGTCGCGCAGTTCCACGGCGGCGATGCGGCCGGCGAGCGGCCGGCGAGCGAGATGTACGGCGCGTACCTTGCGCTGGTCTATGCGGGCGCGATCTTCGGTGGCTATGTTGCCGACAAGCTGATCGGCTTCCAGCGCTCGATCCTGCTCGGCGCGATGTTCATGGCGCTGGGCCTGTTCATGCTGGCCTCGCCGAGCGAGCCGCTGTTCAAGCTGGGCCTGGCGACGATCATCGTCGGCAACGGCCTGTTCAAGCCGATTATCTCGACCATGGTCGGCAAGCTGTACATGCAGGGCGACGCGCGTCGCGATGCGGGCTTCACGATCTTCTACATGGGCATCAACATCGGCGCGATGATTGCGCCGGTGGTCACCGGCTGGCTGGCGCGCAAAGTGTTTGGCACCGACACCGACCCCCACTACCAGTGGGTGTTCATCGCCGCCGGCATCGGCATGGTGATCAGCCTGGTGTGGTTCTGGGCCGGCCGCAGTCAGCTCAAGGGCATCGGTCTTCCGGATCCGGGTCACGAAGGCCTCGGCCGCGTCGGCCTGGTCGCGCTGCTCGGCGCCGCCATCGGCGTCCCGCTGTTCTACTTCCTGCTCACCATCGATGCGAGCGCGCTGCAGGCGATCCTGATGGCCCTGTTCGTGGTGCCGGCGGTGATGCTGCTGGTCGAAGGCATCCGCGAGGGCAAGGTGGCGCGCGACAAGGTGATCGCGATGCTGATCATCTTCGTGTTCAACGTGTTGTTCTGGATGTTCTTTGAGCAGGCCGGCAGCTCGTTCACCTTCCTCGCCGATCGCATCGTCAATCGCGAATTCGGCAGCTGGACCTTCCCGCTGGAGTGGTTCCAGTCGGTGAACTCGATCGCCATCATCACCTTCGCGCCGATCATGGCCTGGATGTGGGTCAAGATGGGCCGCGCCAATCCGTCGATCCCGCGCAAGTTCGGTCTAGGCCTGATCTTCAACGGCCTGGCGTTCCTGCTGCTGATGATCGCGCTCAACAGCATGGTCGACGGCAACGGCAAGATCCCGTTCTGGACGCTGTTTGCGGTGTATGTGATCCAGTCGATCGGCGAGCTGTGCCTGTCGCCGATCGGGTTGTCGATGACGACCAAGCTGGCGCCCTCGCGCGTGGCTGGCATGGCGATGGGCTGCTGGTTCCTGTCGGTCGCGATCGGCAACAACCTGGCGGGCATCTTCGCCGGCCAGGTCAGCGGCGAAAGCGGCATGACCGCCGCCTCGGCGCAGGCCGGCTACACCTTCGGCTTCTGGGCGCTCGCCGGTGCCGGGGTGCTGCTGTTCGTGATCGCGCCGTTGGTCAACCGGCTGATGCACGGCGTGAAGTGATCGTTCGAACCGGATAGCGAACGGCGGCCTTCGGGCCGCCGTTTTCGTTTGCGCGCCGGCGATCAGCTGGCCAGCGCAGCCTCGAGTTTGTCCATCAGCCGCAGCAGCGTCGCGCGCTCGTCGGCATCGAGCGGGGCCATCACCCGCTGCTGGTACTCCAGCGCGAGCGGGGCCACGACGTCGTAGACCGCTTCGCCGGCGGGGCTGAGCGCGAGCACCGAGCGCCGGCGGTCGCTGTCGTGCATGCCGCGCAGCAGCAATTCGCGTTCGAGCAGCCGCGCGACCGCGCGGCTGACGGCGACCTTGTCCATCGCGGTGCGTTCGGCGACTTCGTTCGCTGACAGGCCGCGGTCGCGGCCAAGCACCGCGATCACCCGCCACTCGGTCACGCTGATGCCGAAACGCTCGGAATAGATGTCCGCCAGGCCGCGGCTGATGTGGTTGGTCAGCACGCTGAGCCGATAGGGCAGGAACGTCTCGAGGTCGAGGGTGGCGTGTTCATGGCTCTGGAGGGCCTGCCCGTCGCCAGCGACGGAGGTAACCGACTGCGTCATGGTGCGGTGCGCCTTGCAAGTGGTTGCAGTTGAAACTATAAACGGGCATCCAAGCCATCGTCACGCCACGGAGTATCCCATGAGCGCCCACGCACACACCGCCCCCAACCTGGGCATGGACGTCACCACGTTCGAGAATCCGATGGGCATCGACGGCTTCGAATTCGTCGAGTTCGCAGCCCCCGAAGGCCAGGCCGATGCCATGCACGCGTACTTCCGCAACATGGGCTTCACCGCGGTGCTCGAGCACACGTCGCGGCCGATCACGGTGTACCGCCAGGGCGGGGTGAACTTCCTGCTCAACGCCGACCCCGATTCGTTCGCCGCCGATTTCGCCAAGGCCCACGGCCCGTCGGCCTGCGGCTTCGCGATCCGTTTCAAGCGGCCGGCCGACGAGGTCTATGGACGTGTGCTCGAGAACGGCGGCGAGGCGGTGGGCGCGCGCGAATCCACCAAGGCGGTCGATGCGCCGGTCGTCAAGGGCATCGGCGACTGCATGCTCTATCTGGTCGATCGCTACGGCGCCGCCGGTTCGATCTACGGGGACGACTATGTGCCGGTCGAGGGCGCCGACCAGAATCCGACCGGGTTCGGGCTGACCTTCATCGACCATCTCACGCACAACCTCTACTTCGGCAACATGCAGAAGTGGTCGGATTACTACGAGAAGCTGTTCAACTTCCGCGAGATCCGTTACTTCGACATCAAGGGCAGCAAGACCGGCCTGGTGTCCAAGGCGATGACCGCGCCTGACGGCATCGTGCGCATCCCGCTCAACGAGTCGAGCGATCCGAAGTCGCAGATCAACGAGTACCTCGATGCGTACAAGGGCGAGGGCATCCAGCACATCGCCTGCTTCACCGACGACATCTACAGCTCGATCGAGAAGATGCGCGAGCACGGCATCACCTTCCTCGACACGCCCGACACCTATTTCGACGTGATCGACCAGCGCATTCCCGACCACGGTGAGGATGTGCCGCGGCTGCGCCGCAACAAGATCCTGATCGACGCCGATCCCGAGACCAAGCAGCGCAAGCTGCTGCAGATCTTTACCGAGAACGCGTTCGGTCCGATCTTCTTCGAGATCATCCAGCGCAAGGGCAACGAGGGCTTCGGCGAGGGCAACTTCCAGGCGCTGTTCGAGAGCATCGAGCGCGACCAGATGAAGCGCGGCGTGCTGTGACGCCGGGCGCTGGCGCACGGCGGGCGTCGGCGCACGGCATCGCATGACGGCCGAACGCCGACGACGGGTGTGCGCGACTTGACGCCATGCCCGTGCTGCGCGGTGATGGCAACGATCCTCCAGGTGAAGCGATGAACGCAACGATCGACGACACGATCATCCCGATGCCGCAGGCAGCGGCGCAGCCGCGCCCTGTGTCCGACTACATGTCCGGATTCGGCAATGAGTTCGCGACCCAGGCCGAACCCGGCACGCTGCCGGTCGGCCAGAACTCGCCGCAGCGGGTCGCGCACGGGCTTTATGCCGAGCAGCTGTCGGGCACTGCGTTCACCGCGCCGCGCGGCGAGAACCGACGCAGTTGGCTGTACCGCATCCGCCCGGCAGTGCTGCACGGGCGCTTCGTGCCGTTCGCGCAGCCGCGCTTCCACGACGGTTTCGATCGCGGTCCGGTGACGCCGGAACAACTGCGTTGGAGCCCGATCCCATTGCCCGAGACGCCGGTCGATTTCGTCGATGGTCTGTTCTCGATGGGCGGCAGCGGCGGCGCCGGCGCCTACGACGGCGTGGGCATCCACGTCTACGCGGCCAACGCATCGATGACCGACCGCTTCTTCTACAGCGCCGACGGCGAGTTGTTGCTGGTACCGCAGTTGGGCCGGCTGGTGGTGGCGACCGAGCTCGGCACGCTCGAGGTCGAGCCGCAGGAGATCGCGGTGATCCCGCGCGGCATCCGCTTCCGCGTCGAACTGCCTGACGGGGCGAGTCGTGGTTACGTGTGCGAGAACCAGGGGCGTGCGCTGCGCCTGCCCGACCTCGGCCCGATCGGGGCCAATGGCCTGGCCAACCCGCGCGATTTTCTGACCCCGGTCGCGCGCTACGAGGAGCTTGAGGGCGACTTCTCGCTGATCGCCAAGTTCCAGGGCCATCTGTGGCAGGCGCCGATCGGGCACTCGCCGCTCGACGTCGTCGGCTGGCACGGCAACTACGCGCCGTACAAGTACGATCTGCGCCGGTTCAACACGATCGGCTCGATCAGTTTCGACCACCCGGACCCGAGCATCTTCACCGTGCTCACCTCGCCCAGCGACACCCCCGGCACGGCCAATCTCGATTTCGCGATCTTCCCGCCGCGCTGGCTGGTGGCCCAGCATACGTTCCGGCCGCCGTGGTTCCACCGCAACGTCGCCAGCGAATTCATGGGTCTGGTGCACGGGCAGTACGACGCCAAGGCCGACGGCTTCTCACCCGGTGCCTGTTCGCTGCACAACTGCATGAGCGGCCACGGGCCGGACGCGGCCACGTTCGACAAGGCCAGCGCTGCCGATCTCTCCAGGCCCGACGTGATCGCCGACACGATGGCCTTCATGTTCGAGACCCGTGGTGTGCTGCGGCCGACCATGCAGGCGCTCGAAGCCGCGCATCGGCAGGCGGACTACCAGACGGTCTGGGCGGGCCTGGAGCGTCGGTTCGTCCCACCGCGTTAGCGCAGGACATCACGCCCGCCACGGCGGTGGATGGGCGGGCAGCAAGCGGCGGCAACAATGGGGTCAAGCCGGTGTCCTTCGGCCGCGGCAGCCGCACAGTTCGCAGCCCATTCACGCGGGCTCGCGGACGCTGGCGCGGTCTTTTTCCGTGGAGTGACCCATGAAGCAGACCCTGCCTGCCGTCGCCTTGCTGGCACTCGCGCTGTCCGCCTGCGGCGACCGCTCGCCAACGCCAGCCTCGGGCCCCCAGGCCGATGCCCAGACGCCGCAGGCTGCCGATCCTGCGCCTGCAGGCTCGCCGCCGATGCCGTCCGCAGGCACCGACGCGCCGTCGGCCCCCACGCAGGCGACGGGCACCAACATCCCGCAGGTGGTCGATGGGGTGATCACGTTCGACGGCTTCGGACCGGCGGCGTTCGGCAGCACTGAAGAGGAGGTGCGCATGTCCTGGGGCAATGACCTCGGCGACGCGGCGCCTTCGGAGCCGGGCGGCTGCTACATCCTCAAGCCGCAGCCGATCGGCACGACCGATTACCGGCTCGGCTTCATGATGGAGGGCGATCGCTTCGTCCGGATCGATGTCCGCAACGCGGGCTACACCGCCCCGGGCGGCGGCAAGGTCGGCATGGATCGGGCCGAGATCGTGCGCCTGTACAACGGACGCGTCGAAGCCTCGCCGCACAAGTACGTGGAGGGCGCGCAGACATTGCGTGTCGCCGAAGGCGACAAGGCCCTGGTGTTCGAGACCGATGCAGCCGGCAAGGTCACCGAATGGCGCATTGGTGTGCCGCCGCAGATCGACTACCTCGAAGGCTGCGGCTGAAGCCGCGTCCCTCGCCCAAAGGCGCGGCTGACGGAGGCTCAGTCGCGCTCGGGCGGCGCTGGATCGTCGTCGTCGACCACGCGCTGGTTCGCATCCGGCGTGCGCTCGGGGTGCGGTGGCCGGTTGTCCATCAGCGACAGCGCGGCGCGCGACATCAAGTGCGCGCTGATCGGTGCGGTCAGGAACAGGAACACGGTGATCAGCAGTTCGCGCGGGTGGACGCCGCTCTCGTTGACCGAATGGTAGAGGATCGAGGCGAACAGGATGCAGCCCACGCCCAGCGTGCTGGCCTTGGCCGGCCCGTGGACGCGCTGAAAGAAGTCGCGCAGCTTGAGCAGTGCGATCGCACCGAGCAAGGTGAAGAAGCAACCCACCAGCAGCAACAGCGCGATGACGAGGTCGAGGACGATGTTCATTCCACGACGTCCCGGCGGATCACGTACTTGCTGAGCACCACGGTCCCGACGAAGCCAAGCATCGCGATGATCAGCGCCGCTTCGAAATAGATCTCGGTGTCCATCAGCATGCCGAACAGGATGAGCTGGGCAATTGAGCTGACGTAAAGCGTGTCGAGCGCGAGGATGCGATCGGGCGCGGTGGGCCCGCGCAGCAGACGCCAGGCCGACAGCAGCATCGCGATGCCGACCAGATGCATGCCGGCGATGATGGCCAGCTCGATCAGGGGATTGCCGTTCATGGGAAGATCTCCCGCAGCGGGGCCTCGTAGCGGTCCTTGATCTCGGCGACCAGCGCCTCGGGATCGTTGGTGCTCAGGCAGTGGATCAACAGAAACCGGCGGTCTTCCGACAGTTCCGCGGACACGGTTCCGGGCGTCAGCGTGATCAGGCTGGTGAGCGCGGAGATGCCGTGGATGTTGGTCAGGTCCAGCGGCAGCCAGACGAACTGGGAGTTGAGCTTGTCGCGAGGGCCGAGCACCTGCCGGGCCACAGTCATGTTGGCGACCACGATGTCCCACAACACGCGCGCGGCCAGGGCCCAGACGCCGCGCAATCTGCCGAGTTGGGCGAACTCGCGTTCCATCCGCGAGGCCAGCAGCGGCATCAGCCAAGCCAGCAGCAGCGCCATGACGATGTTGGCCGGGCTGAAGTCCTCAGCCATCAACAGCCAGAACAGAAAGACGGTCAGACTTTGCGGGATCGACGGCAGCAAACGGCGCTTCATCGCGAGGGCTCCCGGATCAACGGCGTGGTTCCGCCGACGCGTTCGATGGTCGCGCTGGTGTCGAGCAACTGGTCGGCGGTCGCCTCGGTGTAGCGCAGCAATGGACCTGCGAAGACGGTCATCGCAACACCGTAGGCCAGCAGCAACGTGGTCGCGGCGATCTCGGTCCGGCGCAGGGGCATCGCAGCGGTCCCCTCGGGCGCCGGATCGACACGCCAGAACAACCGAGTGCCACTGCGCGACAGACCGATGATTGCCATCAGGCTGCTGCCCAGGATCGCGGCCCAGACCCAGCCGATGACCGATTCGGGGACCGAGTTGAGCAATTGCAGCTTGCCGATGAAGCCCGACAACGGCGGCAGGCCGGTGACCGAGATCGCCGCGACCAGGAACAGCAGCGCCGGCACGGTCTTGCCAGGCATCGAGGCGATCGGCATCAGATAGTCGCCGGTGCTGCCACGGTGGCGCTGGATGATGTCGGCCAGCAGGAACAGCGCCGCGGTCACGAACACGCTGTGCGGCAGGTAATACAAACCGGCGGAGATGGCGCCACGGTTGGCGAGCGCGAATGCGACGAACAGCATGCCCGCCGACAAGAGCACCAGATACGCCACGCCGATGCGCAGTCGTGGCGCGCCGACCACGCCGAGCGCGGCCAGGACCATCGTTGCCGCGCCGGCCGGCAACAGCCATGGCCAAGCGAGGTCGGCCAGCAGGCCGGCATCGGCGCCGAACACCAGCGTGAACACGCGCAGGATCGCGTACAGCCCCACCTTGGTCATGATGGTGAACAGCGCCGCCACCGCTGCCGGTGCCCGCGCGTAGGCCTCCGGCAACCACAGGTACAGCGGCAGCAGCGCGGCCTTGGCGCAGAACACCAGTAGCAGCAGGCCGGCGCCAGCGCGCACCAGTGGCGCGGTCTCAGGCGGCACCTGTGCCACGCGGACTGCCATCTCGGCCATGTTCAACGTCCCCAGCAGGCCGTAGAGCAGTCCGAGCGCGAGCAGAAACACGGTCGATGCCGCGATGTTGAACACCACGTAGTGCATGCCGGCCTTGATCCGCGCACCGCGCGCGCCGCTCAGCAGCAGGCCGTAGGAGGCGATCAGCATCACCTCGAAGAACACGAACAGGTTGAACAGGTCGCCGGTCAGGAACGAGCCGTTGAGGCCCGCGAGTTGGACCTGGAACAAGGCATGGAAGTGCAGCGCGCGCTTGTCCCACCCGGCGCAGGCGTAGAGCAGGCACGGGATGGCAAGCAACGTGGTGGTCATCACCATCATCGCCGAGAGGCGATCGACCATCAGCGCGATGCCCAGTCGCGCAGGCCAGTCGCCGAGCAGGTAGACCAGCATCTCTTCGCGCTGGACCTGCAGCAGCAGCGCGATGCTGACCGCCAGCAGCACTGCCATGCCCAGCCACGCCCACAGCCGCAGTGTCGAGGCGCGATGTCGGCGCTCGAGCAGCAACAGCAAGGCGCCGGTGATCAGCGGCACCAGGATCGGCGCGATCGCGATGTGGTTCATCGCCCACCTCCGCGCTGCTCGCTGTCGGGTTCTTCGCCGTCGACATGGTCGGTGCGCAGGTCCGAATGCTCGCGCATCGCGATGACCACGGTTACAGCGGTCATCGCGAACGCGATCACGATCGCGGTCAGCACCAGCGCCTGCGGCAGTGGATCGGTGTAGCTGGCCAGCGTTTCGGGAATACCGTCGCCGAGCACCGGCGGCTTGCCGACCACGATGCGGCCGGACGAGAAGATCAACAGGTTGGTGGCGTACGAGAGCAACGTCAGTCCGAGGATGACGTCGAACGTGCGTGCGCGCAGCAGCAGGTACACGCCCGAGGCGGCAAGCACGCCGATGGCGCTGGCGATCGCAAATTCCATCAGGGCGTCTCCTCGCCGGCCTGGCGTTGCTTGACCGTGCCCATCGTCGAGAGCATCAGCAGCGTGCCGGCGAACACCACGACGTAGACGCCGGTGTCGAACACCAGCGCGCTCGCCAGGGGCAGCATGCCCACGACCGGCAACGTCACATCGATATGGCCGCTGGTGAGGAACGGCAATCCGAACCACCATGAGCCCACGCCGCCGATCACCGCCAGCAGCAGGCCGATGCCGATGCCGCGCAGGTAGTCGAAGCCGAAGGTGGCCTCGACCGCACGCGCGCCCTGCAGGACGTACTTCACCAGCACCGGCACCGCGAACACCAGGCCGGCGATGAACCCGCCGCCTGGGGCGTTGTGCCCGCGCAGGAACAGATAGATCGAGACCGTGAGCGCCAGCGGGAACAGCAACTGGGTGAGGTCGGCCGCGATGGGCAGATGCACCGGCGGGCCGGGCATCACCTCGTCGGGCTGCAGCCGCGCCCAGCGCAGCAGGGCATGCACCACCAGTGCCGCGGTGCCGAATACGGTGATCTCGCCGAAGGTGTCGAAGCCGCGGAAGTCGACCAGGATCACGTTGACGACATTGCGTCCGTAGGCCTCGGGTAGCGAGCGCACCAGCAACTCGCCAGAGATCGTGTCCACCGGCGCCATCATCATCGCGTAGGCCAGCGTCGCCAGTCCGCCGCCGGCGACCAGCGAGATCGCGACGTCGCGTACCTTGCGCAGGGGCGTGCGCGCGACCTTCGACTGCTTGGGCAGGTAATTGAGCGCCATCATCATCAGCGCAATGGTGACCATCTCCACCAGCAACTGGGTCAGCGCCAGATCCGGCGCCGAGAGATAGACGAACATCAGGCTCACGGCCAGGCCCACCGCACCGATGACGATCAGCGCGGTCAGCCGCTTGCCATGCACCAGCACCGTGCCGATCGACGCGGCCACCAGCAGCGCCCACAGGATCCAGCCGATCGGAGGCATGGTCTGCGAGCCGGGCGCGGCGGACACGATCGCGCCGATTTCGCCGACGAGCGGCCAGCCGGCGAGCAGCAACGCGACCAGCAGCAGGCCCAGCAGGCTGCGCTGCAGCCGGCCATTGGCCACGCGGGCGGTGAACGCGCGCGCCAGCGAGAACAGCCGTTCGATGTTGACGTGGAACACGTGGCGGCCGATCGACCGGGTGACCACCGCATGGAAGTCGAGCAGCCGGCGCAGGCCGAAGTACAGCGCCACGCCCAGCACCAGGCTGGCCACGCTCATCAGCAGCGGCAGGTTCACCCCGTGCCAGACCGCAAGACTGAACGCAGGCGCGGCATCGCCGAGCGTGCCGGCGACCATCGTGCGCAGCAGCGGCTGCACCGTCAGTGCCGGCACGATGCCGACCACGACGCACAGCACGGCCAGCACGCCGACCGGGATACGCATCCAGCGCGGCGGCTCGTGCGGCACCACGTCCAGCGCGCGCGGCCCGTTGCCGAAGAACGTGTCGTGGACGAAGCGCAGGCTGTAGGCGATGCCGAACACGCCGGCGAGCAGCGCCGCGACGCTGATGACCAACCGCATCGTGCCGTGGCCGCCGATCTCCAGTGCCTCGGCGAAGAACATCTCCTTGGACAGGAAGCCGTTGAGCAACGGAATGCCGGCCATCGCCAATGACGCGACGATCGCCAGCGCGCTGGTCATCGGCATCAAGCGCCGCAGGTTGCCGAGCCGGCGCATGTCGCGGGTCCCGGCCTCGTGGTCGATGATGCCCGCCGCCATGAACAGCGAGGCCTTGAACATGGCGTGGTTGAGGATGTGGAACAGCCCGGCGACCACGGCCATGTCGGTCGACAGGCCGAACAGCAATGTGATCAGGCCCAGGTGCGAGATCGTCGAGTAGGCCAGCAGCCCCTTGAGGTCGTGCTGGAAGATCGCGAACCAGGCGCCGACCAGCAGCGTCGTCGCGCCGACGCCAGTGACGACGTAAAAGAACAGGTCGGTGCCCGCCAGCGCGGGGTGCAGCCGCGCGAGCAGGAACACACCCGCTTTGACCATCGTCGCCGAGTGCAGATAGGCCGACACCGGCGTGGGCGCAGCCATCGCCTGCGGCAGCCAAAAATGGAACGGGAACTGCGCGCTCTTGGTGAACACGCCCAGCAGCACCAGGGCCAGCGCCGCCGGGTAGAGGTGGCTGGCACGGATCGTGTCGCCGGCGGCGAGCACCGCATCGAGGTCGTAGCTGCCGACGATGCGCCCGATCAGCAGCACGCCGCCCAGCAGCGCCAGACCGCCCAGGCCGGTGATCGTCAGCGCCATGCGCGCGCCCTGGCGGGCGTCCTGGCGATGCGACCAGAACCCGATGAGCAGGAACGAGCTGATCGAGGTCAGTTCCCAGAACACCGCCAGCAGCAGCAGGTTGCCGGCCAGGACCATGCCCAGCATCGCGCCCATGAACAGCAGCAGGTAGGTGAAGAAGCGTCGCGGGCTGTCCTTGAGCGACAGATAGTAGGCGCCGTAGAGCACCACCAGACCGCCGATGCCCAGCACCATCAGCGCAAACGTCCAGGCCAGCCCGTCCATGCGCAGGCTGAAGTCGAGCCCGGCCTCGGGGATCCATGCGTATCCGGTGCGCAGGATCGTGCCGTCGAACACGTCGCCGGCCGCTGCCGCCAATATCGCCAGTCCCAGCAACGGCACAGAGCCGGCGAGCCAGGCGGTGGTGCGACGCGACGCGTGCGCCGAGAGGGCGACGACGAGCGCCAGCACGAAGGGCAGGGCCAACAACAGTTCGAGCATCGGACTCCTTGTGGAGGCGGTCGGCCAGAAAGCCGGCGGAGCGCGCAAGGGCCGAGCAGTCTAACCGATACGCGCGAACAGTTCGTGGATTTTGCCGGCTATGCTGTGAGGATGTCAGCATGCTCCGTGCCGTTCGCGTCCTCCCGGCGCCGATCGCCTCTTCAGGGCGGGCGGACATGAACAGGCGTGCGCTGGTGTTCGGCGGCAGTGGCGCGATCGGGCGCGCGCTGGTGGTGCGACTCATTGCCACTGGCTGGTCGGTCGACGCGGTCTCCCGCGAGGCCCGTCCACCACAACCGGACCTGCGCTGGCACTTGGGCGGCTTTCAGGCGATGCCGGCGTTGACCGGACGCTTCGATGCCATCTTCAGCTGCGGACCGCTGGACCACTTCTCGGCCTGGTACGCGGCTGTCGCACCCGACTGCCCGCGCGTGGTGGCGTTCGGATCGACCAGCGATGCGACCAAGCAGGCCGCGGCCGACCCCGACGAGCGCGCGCTGGCCGCACGCCTGCGCGAAGCCGGCGCGCGATTGTTCGCCGCTGCCGGAGATCGGGGGGCGGCCGCGACGCTGTTGCGCCCAACCTTGATCTATGGGCCTGGCAGCGCGCACAACCTGGGGCGGGTGGTCGCGCTCGCGCGCCGTCGCGGCCTCTTCGTGCTGCCGTCCGATGCGCATGGCCTGCGCCAGCCCGTGCATGCCGACGATTTGGCGGCCGCGGCGCTGGCTGCGGTCGATGCGTCGTCCGCCGCCGGCCAGGCCTACGCCTTGCCCGGCGGCGAGACGTTGCGCTACCGCGACATGGTCGCGCGCACGTTGGCCGTCCTCGTACCACGGCCGCGGTTGTTGTTACTGCCCGCGCCGTTGTTCGGGGTGGCGCTGCGGCTGGCGCATCGTGCCGGCCAGTTGCAGGGGTTGCCGGCAGGTGCGGTGGCGCGGATGCGCGAGGATCTGGTGTTCGATCCCGGCCCGGCGCAGGCCGCGTTCGGCTACGCGCCGCGGCCGTTCCTGCCCGACGCGTCGATGTTCCCGGACTGAGCGGCCGCTCTCAGTACCGCCAGCCGAGCCGCCGATACAGCTTGGCCAGCACCCACGCCGGCCCGATCAGCAGATAGCGCAGGTCGGTCAGGAAGCTCGGTTTGCGGGCCTCGAACCACCGGCTGTGGCCGATGAACTGGGCGATCCATGCCACGACGAACACCGCTGCGCCCAGCGCCAGCAGTCCCTGCGTGCCGAGTGTGCGATGCAGCCAGGCGGTGCCCGCGGCCATCGCCACGAAGAGTGCGAGCATGCCCAGACCCAGCGGGCGCGACACGCGTTGGTAGAACAGCCAGGCACCGAACATCGCCAGGGCGGCCCAGGCGCCGTGGCGGAAGAACGGGCCTGGCGGCAGACACCACAGCAGGGCCACCACGCTCCACAGAATCGCCGGGACGGCGACGACATGGATCCGCTGGTTGGCGGCGTTGCGGTGATCGGCCGAGTAATGCGCGAACCAGTGCTCGATCGGGCGCAGGCCCTCGTCACCGTGTGTCGTGTCCATCGTGGCTCCCGAATGCCGTGGTGCGGGATCATCTTCGCAGAATGCGGTGCGCCGATGCCGTCCTCCAGTGCGATGTACGGGTGTCCGCCTGGCACCTGCAGTCGCATTCTCCCGATCGGGCACTCCGCGCCGGAAATCGAAAACATTTTCCGATCAGGCTTGACTTGGCCGGTTCAGGGCGAGAGAGTCGGTGGGCTGTCTCGCGTCCGTCCCGTCGAGGTGCCTCCGATGCCCGGTTCGTTGCGTGTGCGATCGTTGCTGGCCTGCGTGCTGCTGTGCACCTCCGCGTTCGCCCAGACGGGGCCTGCGCCAGTCCCCCCGACGGCGGTCCCCGAGTCGAGGGCGGCTGTCGACACGCCCCCAGCCGCCGACGGGGCCCAGGCCCTGACCGGGACCGACGTGACGGCCTGGCTCGACGGGTTCATGCCCTACGCGCTGGCGCGTGGGAACATCGCCGGCGGTGTGGTCACTGTGGTCAAGGATGGCGAGATCATCGCCAAGCGCGGTTACGGCTACGCCGATGTCGCCAAGCGCCAGCCCGTGGATCCGGATGCCACGCTGTTCCGACCCGGCTCGGTCTCCAAGCTGTTGACCTGGACGGCGGTGATGCAGCAGGTCGAGGCCGGGCGCCTGGATCTGGATGCCGACATCAACGATTACCTCGACTTCCGGGTGCCGACGCGCGGAACGCCGATCACGCTGCGCCACCTGATGACCCACACTTCCGGGCTGGAGGAGCGGGTCAAGAACCTGATGACCACCGAGGCGCAGGCGCGCGCGGGCAAGACCGAGCTTGGTGCCTACCTCAAGGCCTGGGTGCCCGGCCAGATCTTCGAGCCTGGCTCGGTGCCGGCGTACTCCAATTACGCGACCAGCCTGGCGGGCTACATCGTCGCGCGGGTCAGTGGCGAGTCGTTCGACGACTACATCGAGCGGCATGTCCTGCAGCCGTTGCGGATGACCCGTTCGAGCTTCCGCCAGCCGCTGCCGGACGAACTGGCGGGGCTGATGTCGCGCGGCTACAAACTGGCTTCGGACGAACCCGGCGGTTACGAAGTCGTGCCGTCGGCGCCGGCTGGCGCCCTGGCGGCCACCGGCAGCGACATGGCGCGCTTCATGATCGCGCACCTGGAGACCGCGGCCGGCCGCGATTCTCCGTTGCTCAAGGCCGCGACCGCGGCGCAGATGTACACGCCGCAGACTCGCTTCGTGTCGCCGCTGCGGACCATGGCGCTGGGCTTCTACGAGATCGACCTCAACGGGCAGCGGGTGCTCGGACACGGCGGCGACACGATCTTCTTCCACTCGTATCTGTATCTGTTCCGCGACCAGGGCGTCGGTGTCTTCGTGTCGGTCAACAGCACCGGCGCCGATGGCGCGACCGGCGTGATCCGCAGCGAACTGCTCGAAGGCTTCGCCGACCGTTACTTCCCCGCACAGCCGCCGCAGCCGGTCCAGGTCGATCTCGAGACTGCGAAGGCGCAGGCACGGCTGCTCGCCGCGGGCCATTACTTGAATTCGCGCCGCAGCGAGTCGGGCTTCATGCGTCTGATGCAGCTCCAGCAGGTCCAGCTCGTGGACCACGGCGACGGTTCGGTCGGATTCCCGATGTTCTCCGGCACCGATGGCCAGCCGAGCCGCTTCTATCCGGTGGCGCCATTCGTCTGGCGCACGCTGGATGGCAAGCAGCGCTTGGCCGCCGTGGTCGAGGCGGGCGAGGTCACCGCGTTCTCGGTCGATGCGATCTCGCCGTTCATGCTGTTCCAGCGCGTCGAGGGCTATCGCTCGGGCGCGTGGCTGGTGCCGGTGCTGGGCGTGTCGTTCGCGGTGCTGGTGCTCAGTGCATTGGCCTGGCCGCTGAGCGCCTTGGTGCGGCGCCGCTATCGCCTAGCGCTGCCGTGGCCGCCGCGCACCGTGCGCGCGTACCGGGCCAGCCGCGCCGCGAGCTGGCTGGTGCTGGTGAGCTGGGTCGGCTGGATCGGCTTGATCGCCTGGTTCATGGCCGACTACTTCCGGATCAACGACGGCCTCAATGGTGGGGTCCTGGCGCTGAGCGCGCTGTCGGTCGTGGCGATCGCCGCCGGGGTCGCAACGTCGGTGTGGAACCTGCGCGAGACCTGGCGCGGCGGACGCGGCTGGCCGGCACGGCTGTGGGCGGGCTTGCTGCTGATCGCGATGCTCGCGACCAGCTATGCCGCCGTGATCAGCGGCCTGGTGGCCTTCGTCACCGACTTCTGACCTCAGGATGGGGGCAGCCTGCGCGTCGGTTCCCTAGATCGGTCGAGTCGTGCCGCCCCGATGGCATGGGCATGCGCGCTCCTGAAGGCCGCATACGGCCCCGGACCACTTTCCTCATCGGGGCGCAGCGCCCGGCGCGCTGCGCGCGCCGGTCCGCCTTTAGTCGACGACGATGCCCGCCAACCGCTGCAGGGCCTGGGCGTCGCAAAACACAGTAGATCTGGCATTCACGGCTTAACGTAAGTTCGAGCGCGTGGGGCCAGCGCGTTGACCGCGACCAAGAGCGTTGCGTTGATTATTGTGCGGCGCGTCATAATTCGCCAGATTGCGCAAAGGCACTGTCTTGCCAGTGCAATATTGATGGTAGTTTCGGCAATGGCGGCATTGGGCCGCCAATCGCGAGGGGCCTGTCAAGGACGCACCGGGGGGGGCTCCATCGTCCGACCACGTATCACTCGAATGGGGATAAACGAGATGTCGAATCGCGCCGTTTCCGCGCGTCGCCACCGTCTTTCGGTGGCGCTCGCAAGTGCAGTGTGCTGTGCAACCAGCATGTCAGCGACCGCTCAAGACACCACATCCGCTCCAGCCACCTCCCCCGCCACGCTGGACGCGGTGATCGTGACTGGTACGCGCATCCGTAGCCAGACGATGACCGCCGCCAGCCCGGTCGCCGAGATCCAAGCCGAGGAGTTCCGCTACACCGGCGCGACGAAAGTCGAGGACCTCGTCAATCAGTATCCGCAACTGGGGTTCACGAGCGGCTTCGACAACTTCCAGAACAACCCGTCTCAGGGCTACGCGACCGCGTCACTGCGTGATCTTGGCGCGCAGCGCACCTTGTCGCTGGTGAACGGTCGCCGCATTCCAAAGGGGCTGGGAGAGACGCCGGATCTGAGCATCATTCCCTCGGCCCTTGTGCGTCGCGTCGATGTCCTTTCGGGAGGCGCATCCGCCGTTTACGGCTCCGACGCGGTCGCAGGCGTGGTCAATTTCGTGCTCGACGACGATTTCGAGGGCGTCAACGTCAACGTGGGGTATTCGGCGTTCCAGCACAAGAACGATAACCACTACATGCGTGGCCTCATGGACAAGGTGGGATACGACTATCCGACCGGGGGCTCTGGGTTCGACGGTATCTCGCAGAACATCGACCTGTCGATTGGTGGGCGCTTCGGCGAAGGCGGTCATGCGATCGCCTGGGCGACCTGGCGGGAGAACAAGGCGCTGCTCCAGGGCGACCGGGATTACTCGTCCTGCGCTTTGAACGATGCGGGCACGGCCTGCGGTGGTTCGAGCGGTGCCGATCCAGCGAACTTTACCGTGCTCGCGCCATCGCTTCCTGGAGGCAATACCCAGGCCCACCTCGGGCCGGACAGTGTCTGGACACCCGGATTCGGGGCACTCTACAACTACGCGCCAGTGAATTACTACCAGCGCCCGGATACACGGTATACGGCCGGTACACGCATCAAGTACCAGATCAACGAGCACGTGCAGCCATACTTGGAAGCGATGTTCGTCAACCGTCGAAGCGCCACTCAGATAGCGCCGAGCGGCACATTCAACACGGATGTCGACGTTGCTTGCGATAACGGAATCATCGGCACGTTGTGCAGTGATCTGGGCATCACCGATGATGCGATCACCGTGCTGGTCAACAAGCGCAACGTGGAGGGTGGTCCACGAGCGACCAACCAGGAAACGACGAGCTATCGCATCACCGCGGGCCTGGGTGGCGCGATCAACGAAGACTGGACCTACGATGCATCGTTTACCTACAACCGAAGCTCGGTGAAGGACGAAAGCGTCAACGACTTTGTCACCGACCGCGTACGGTCCGCTTTACTCGGCTGTCCGCCCGGCTCATTCAGCGGCTGCACGTTCTACAACGTGTGGCAGGACGCGGTTACCAAGGAGGCGGCGGAAGCGCTTCAGGGCGTCGGCCTCGTCAACTACGTGACCTCAATGAAGGTCTTCAACGCCTACGCGTCCGGAAGCCTTGGGGTCGGCCTACCGTGGGCGAATCAGCCGATCAGCTTGGTGCTGGGCTACGAGCGCCGGCAGGAAACGTACGAACGCACGCCCGATTCCAATATGGCCACCAACAACTTCACCGGCCTCGGAGGGCCTACCACAGCGGTGGCCGGCGACCTGACTGTCGACGAATTCTTTCTGGAAAGCGCGTTGCCTTTGCTCTCGGACGCAGGTTCGCTCGACGGCCTCGATCTGGAGTTGGGCTATCGCTACTCCGACTACAGCACGTCCGGTGGCGTGAACACCTGGAAGGCCGGCCTGGGCGCAAAGTTCGCCGATGGTCGCTTCCTGTTGCGCACGGGCTGGAATCGGGCGATCCGGGCTGCCGGCATCACCGAGCTCTACGAAAACCAGAGTATCGGTCTTTGGGGTGGATCGGACCCCTGCGCAGGATCGGCGCCCACCTGGACCGCCGAACAATGCGCGCTGACCGGGGTGGCGCCGAGTCAGTACGGTTTCGTGCCGGACAATCCCGCAGGCCAGTACAACCTCCTTGGAGGCGGCAGTCTCAATCTTGATCCTGAGACCGCGGATACATGGACAATCGGGTTTGCTGCAGCGCCTATCGAGGGTCTGAACTTGAGCCTCGATTACTATCGGATCGAGCTCAAGGACGCAATCACGAGCATCGGACCTTCGGTCATTCTGGACCTGTGCGCGCGTGGGCAGTCCGAGATGTGCGGGCTCGTTCGTCGCAATCCGAGGACCGGTGATCTGTGGTTGGGCAGCGATCCCGAAAGCTCGGGATTGGTCGTCGATACCCTGGGCAATTTCGGCAGTTTTGACTTCAGCGGTATCGATCTCACGGCGTCCTACGCTTGGCCGGTCGGCCCCGGGCGGCTGACCACCTCGCTGGTGGGTACCTACCTGCTGGAGCAGACCAAGCAGCCGGTCGCCGAGGACGCGTCCACTGCCTACGACTGCGCCGGCCGGGTCAACGAGGCCTGCAATGCGCCCGAATGGCGCCATGTGGCCAGCGCCCGGTATGCGTTCGACCGCTATGGCGTGGGTCTGCGCTGGCGCTATGTCGGGGGGTTGGACTACGTCAATAACGACGGGACGCCGGGAACCACCGATAAGCTTCTGGTCAATCGTGGCAACCGGGTGGGCAGCTACAACTACATCGATCTGAGCGGGTCGGTGGAGCTGTGGGACGTCGCGACGTGGACCGTAGGCGTCAACAACGTGTTCGACAAGGAGCCGCCGCTGGTCGGAGGTACCTTGGTGTTGAATGGCAATTCGCTCGGAGGCTACGACCAGGCGGGACGCTTCTTCTTCACCAGCCTGAGCTTCCGTTTCTAGTCGACCGGGGCGGCGGCGGGCAAGACGCCTGCCGTCGCCCCCTCGGACGACGGACGCGGCGAGACATGGGGTGGACGCAGTACGGGCCGCGCTGGGCATGGCCGGCCCGTGCGCTGTGGCCATGAGGCCAGGGCCAGGCGCTTGAGCGCCTGGCATCAGTGCATGGCTGTTTCGGCACGCGGGTCGAGTCGAATCGGCGATCGAGAGGCATCCGCACGGCGCCCGGATCGACGCAGGCGCACGACTTCGTTGCCCGCCGTCGCGGGTGTTGGATCCAGCATGAGCGCCTGCTTCGAGGCTTTTCGGGCATCAAGCCTCTGTCGGTGCTGCCTGCGGCGCGCTCAGCGCGGCGCGATTCAGCCCATCGACGTCAATGCAATCGGCGGGCGCGAAGCGAGACGCCTGCCGGGGTGCGCAGCATGTAACCGCCCATCGCACCTCTTCTAATCGACACCGCTTCGCCCGGCGTCAACGGGCCGCGTGCGGTGACTTCGGTCAGTGTCCAGACTTGGCCGTTGTCGAGGGCGACCGTTCGTCGGTCCCCGAGGTCGTCCACCGCTACCACACGCGCCTCGATCCGGTCCGACATCGAGTCACGCTCGCGAGGCGGCAGTGGCAGACCGAAGGCCTCGCCATGCAGGGCCTCCGCCGGGGCGGCGCCGAAGACCGGTGGGAAGGCTCGGTCATAGCATGCCAGCCGTGCGACCGCGTCGGCGAGATGGCTGCAGCTCAAATCCGGTGGCGGCGACGAGGTGGCCGGGCCAGCAGCAGCGGCCGCTGTGCCACAGAGCGAGAGCAGCCAACCGGCCGCCAGGACATCGGCACGCATGATTCTCCGCTTCCGCTTGGGAGAAGCATCGAGCATAGCGCGCCGTCAGTCGAAGGCGATGTCTGCCAACCGCTGCAGGGCCTCGGCATATCGCGCATGGGTGCGCGCGATGACCTCGGCCGGCAGGCGCGGACCCGGCGCGGTCTTGTCCCAGTCCAGCGTTTCCAGATAATCGCGCACGATCTGCTTGTCGTAGCTCGGCGGGCTGGTGCCGACCTGGTACTCGTCCGCCGGCCAGTAGCGCGACGAGTCCGGGGTCAGCATCTCGTCCATCACATACAGGCGGCCATCGGCATCGGTGCCGAACTCGAACTTGGTGTCGGCCAGGATGATGCCGCGCTCGGCGGCGTGGACGGCGGCATGCGCGTACAGGCGCAGCGTCGCGTCGCGGACCTGCTCGGCAAGATCGGCACCGATGTGGCGCACCATCGTGTCGAAGTCGATGTTCTCGTCGTGGTCGCCGACTGCGGCCTTGGTCGACGGGGTGAAGATCGGCTGCGGCAGCTGTTCGGCCTGGCGCAGGCCGCCCGGCAGCGCGATGCCGCTGACCCGGCCGGTGCGCTGATAGTCCTTCCAGCCGCTGCCGATCAGGTAGCCGCGGGCGATCGCCTCGACCGGCACCGGCTTGAGCTTTTTCGTCACGACCGCGCGCTGTGCGTAGAGCGCCGGATCGACGCCGGTGGGCAGCACGCTGGCCACGTCGATGCCGGTCAGGTGATTGGGCATCAGCGCCGCGGTCTGTTCGAACCAGAAGTTGCTGATCTGGCACAGCATCTCGCCCTTGCCGGGGATCGGGTCGGGCAGCACGACGTCGAACGCGCTCAGGCGGTCGGTGGCGACGATCAGCAGCCGCTCCTCGCCGAGCTCGAACACGTCGCGGACCTTGCCGCGGTGGCGCAGGTGGAGGCCGGGCAGGTTCGCTTCGAGCAGGGTCGTCGACACAGAGGTGGTCCGGGTTGCGTCGCAAAACGGTCGGCAAGTGTAGTGCGAACGCGGTCGCGGTGCAGGGGGGGCATCGCGACCGCCTGGGCGGCGGCGAACCGCTACACTGCCGGCCATGCAACGCTGGTACGGAAAACTGCTGGGCTTCATCGCCGGATGGCTGCTGCTGCGCCACCCGGCGGGCGGTGTGATCGGGCTGGTGATCGGGCATGCGTTCGACGCCGGCTGGCTGGCGCCTCGCCGGCAGAAGGATCATGCGGTGTTCGGCCTGGCCCCGGATGCGACCCAGGCCCAGATCGACCAGGCCTATCGTCGGCTGATCTCCCAGTATCACCCCGACCGCGTGGCCGGCGCCGCGCCGGAGTTGCGCGCCCAGGCCGAGGCGCGCGCCGCCGAGCTCAATGCCGCCTACGACCGGCTGCGCCGCGGCCGCGACGGCCGCAAGCGCCCCCGGCGCTGAGGCGCGCGGCGCCCACGCAGCATCGGTGCGCGATGGCCGCGCCGTCCACAGTGCGTCCTTCGAGCCGGACGCAGGCGCCCGGCAAGCAGTGGGGCCGGGTGCGCGGCCGCGTAGAATGGCGGTC
Organism: Luteimonas sp. TWI382; assembly: GCF_039674545.1. Classification (NCBI taxonomy): domain Bacteria; kingdom Pseudomonadati; phylum Pseudomonadota; class Gammaproteobacteria; order Lysobacterales; family Lysobacteraceae; genus Luteimonas; species Luteimonas sp. TWI382. The sequence goes on along the minus strand of NZ_JBDJNS010000002.1, from coordinate 94,985 downwards.
TGCGGCGCTCGCCGCCCCCTCCCGCCGCCCCCGGAGCCGTCCATGCAGCCCGCCGTCATCGCGCCCTCGATCCTGTCCGCCAACTTCGCACGGCTCGGCGAGGAGGTCGACGCCGTACTGACTGCCGGTGCCGACTGGGTGCACTTCGACGTGATGGACAACCATTACGTGCCGAACCTGACCATCGGGCCGCTGGTGTGCGAGGCGCTGCGCAAGCACGGCGTGACCGCGCCGATCGATGTGCACCTGATGGTCGAGCCGGTCGACCGCATCGTGCCGGACTTCGCCCGCGCCGGCGCGACGCTGATCAGCTTCCATCCCGAGGCCAGCCGCCATGTGCACCGGACGATCCAATTGATCCGCGCCGAGGGCTGCCAGGCCGGCCTGGTGCTGAATCCGGCGACGCCGGTCGAGGTGCTCGACTACGTGCTCGAGGATCTGGACATGGTGCTGCTGATGTCGGTCAATCCGGGCTTCGGCGGTCAGGCGTTCATTCCCTCGACGCTCGAAAAGCTGCGCCGCGTGCGCGAGCGCATCGATGCCACCGGCAAGGCGATCCGGCTGGAGATCGACGGCGGCGTCAAGCCCGACAACATCGGCCAGATCGCGGCGGCCGGCGCCGACACCTTCGTTGCCGGTTCTGCGATTTTCGGCAAGCCCGACTACCGCGCTGTGGTCGACGCGATGCGCGTGGAGATCGCACGCGCGACCACGATGCGCGCGTGAACGACGTGATCTCTACCTGCGACCTGTGCGATGCGCACCCCGACGCGGTGCGCGTGCTCGATCTCCCTCTGCGGGATTTTCGGTGGACGCCGCGCGTTCGCCGGCATCGTCAGCACGGTGCGCGCGTTGGAAGACAACTCGCGGGTGAAAGAGGCGGTCGCCGAACCGGGCGAGGGGCGCGTGCTGGTGATCGACGGCGGCGGTTCGACCCGCCGCTCGATGCTCGGCGACCTGCTGGCCGCGCAGGCGGTCGCCAATGGCTGGGCCGGCGTGATCGTGCATGGCGCGATCCGCGACAGCGCGGTGATCGCAGGCATGGATCTCGGCGTCAAGGCGCTGAGCACCGTGCCGCTGAAGACCGATCGCCGGGATCAGGGCCTGCGCGATGTGCCGGTGACCTTTGGTGGCGTGACCCTTGTGGCGGGCGAGTGGCTCGCCGCGGACGCCGATGGCGTGATCGTCGCCGCGCAGCCACTGCTGTAGGCGGGGTCCATCGCCATCACCACAGAAGAAGGCCGCATCCTGCGATGCGGCCCTCCGGAAGATTGGAGGCTGATCCTGCCTCCGCCCGTCGTCCCTGCGATGGCCTCCCATGGTCCGGGCGCTCGATGACAGCGTCATGACGGCGCACGGACAAACAGCGTGAGGGACGTTTAACAGCGCAGCCCGCGTACTCCGCTACGCTGCGCCACCTCTCCTTCGTCCCGTGCCCCATGCCTGCTCCGTCCTGGTGTCTGATCCTCAACGGCAAATCGGCGGGGGTGGAGGCGGTGCGCGAGGCGGTCGCGGCGATGCGCGCCCGCGGCATCGCGCTGGCCGTCCGGGTGACCTGGGAGGCGGGCGACGCCGCGCGCTTCGTCGACGAAGCGCTGGTCAGCGGTGTGGAGACGCTGGTGGTGGGCGGCGGCGATGGCACGCTCAATGCGGTGGTCTCCGCGCTCGCCGCGCGCCCGGAAGCGGCCGACGCGCTGCCGTCGCTGGGGGTGCTGCCGCTGGGCACCGCCAACGACTTCGCGACCGCAGCGCAACTTCCGATCGACCCGCACGACGCCCTCTCCCTGGTCGCCGAACTGGCGCCGCGTCCGGTCGACGTGCTCCGGGTTGCGGCCGACGACGCCGTGCTGTGGTGCGCGAATCTGGCCTCGGGAGGCTTCGGCACGCAGGTGACGGTCGACACGCGCGACGCCCTCAAGCGTGTACTCGGCGGACTGGCCTACTTCGTGACCGGACTGTCGCGGCTGGGGCGGATCGAGCCGATCCAGGCGCGGGTCCGCGGCCCCGAGTTCGCCTGGGACGGCGGGCTGGTCGCACTGGGCATCGGCAATGGCCGTCAGGCTGGTGGCGGGCAGGCGCTGTGTCCCGATGCCTGGATCGACGACGGCATGATCGATCTGACGATCGTGCCCGAGTTCGAAGGCGAGGTCGTCGCGGCCTTGCGCACCGCGCTGGTCGAGGGCAAGGTCGCCGCGCTCGACCAGGTCGCGGTGCGTCGCCGGCTTCCTCGACTGGTCGTCGAGGCCGACGCGCCGATGGCGTTGAACCTCGATGGCGAGCCGGTTCAGGCCGCTCGCTTCGATATCCAGTGCGTTCCCGCGCGCCTGCGGATGCATCTTCCGGCCGATTGCGCGTTGCTGTCGAAGACGCCCGCCGCCGCGCGCTGACCGCTTGCACGGGGCGGCACTGTGGGCCGTTCGACCAGGACGTCCCACGCCCCCAGCTGCTCGCTGGCCGCCTCCAGCACGGTGGTTGTCGCTGCGCACCGCGGACGTGCCGCCATCGTCGTCGCGATCTCGCCGGACGGTCGCGCAATCGCCGGTGAGCCGCTAAAGTAGCCGCCATGCGCGCGCCTTCGCCCCTGCATTTCCGTTCCGCCGGCTCCAGCTGGCGATGGTGGCCTTCGGCTGCACTCGCCCCTGCCTGCCTGCTTTGCAAGGAAATGCCGCGTGATCTCGCAACACGACTTCCAGCGCTACGCCACTGACGGCCACACCCGCATCCCCGTGGTGCGCGAGGTGCTGTCCGATCTCGACACTCCGCTTTCGGTCTACCTCAAACTCGCCGACGGTCCGCACACCTACCTGTTCGAATCGGTGGAGGGCGGTGAACGCTTCGGCCGCCATTCGATCATCGGCCTGCCGGCTGCCCGGGTGTACGCCTTCCATGGCCACAGGCTGACGATCAGCGAGCACGGCGAGACCATCGAGACGCGCGAGGTCGCAGATCCGTTCGCCGAGGTCGAGCGCCTGCGCGCCGAGCACTCGGTTCCGCGAGTCGAGGGCCTACCGGGCTTTGCCGGCGGCCTGGTCGGCTGGTTCGGATTCGAATGCATCGAGTACATCGAGCCGCGCCTGCGCGATGCGGCGAGGACGGATGTGCGCGACGAACTGGGCACGCCGGACATCCTGCTGATGCTCAGCACCGAGGTCGCGGTGTTCGATAACCTCAAGGGCCGGCTGTATCTGATCGTGCATGCCGATCCGCGCGAGCCGCAGGCCTGGGCGCGCGCCAATCGCCGGCTCGATGCGTTGAGTCACCGGCTGCGCCAGGGCGGGGCCGGCTACCCGGAGACGCTGCAGCCGGCGGCGCTGGACGAGTCGGACTTCGTGTCCGGCTTCACCCGCGAGGGCTTCATCGACGCGGTGGCCCGGGTCAAGGACTACATCGCGGCCGGTGACGCCTTTCAGGTCGTGCTGTCGCAGCGCATGTCGGTGCCGTTCCAGGCGCGTCCGGTGGATGTCTACCGGGCGTTGCGGGCACTCAATCCATCGCCGTACATGTATTTCCTCGATGTCGGCGGCACCCAGGTCGTCGGCTCGTCGCCGGAGATCCTCGTGCGGCTGCAGGACGGCGAGGTCACCGTGCGGCCGATCGCCGGCACACGGCCGCGGGGCAGGACCGCGGAGGAGGACGCAGCGCTCGAGGTCGAACTGCTGGCCGATCCGAAGGAGCGGGCCGAGCACCTGATGCTGATCGACCTGGGCCGCAACGATGTCGGCCATGTGTCCGACGCGGGCACGGTCGAGGTCGGCGAGCGCTTCGTGATCGAGCGCTACAGCCACGTCATGCACATCGTCAGCGAGGTCACCGGGCGGCTGCAGGCCGGGCTGACCTATGCCGACGTGCTGCGTGCGACGTTCCCTGCGGGCACCGTCAGCGGCGCGCCGAAGGTCCGCGCACTGGAGATCATCCGCAGTCTCGAGCCGGTCAAGCGCAACGTTTACTCCGGCGCGGTCGGTTGGCTCGGCTGGCATGGCGACGCCGATACCGCGATCGCGATCCGCACCGCGGTGATCCAGGGCGGTCGCCTGTACGTGCAGGCGGGCGCGGGCATCGTGTACGACTCCGACCCCGACATGGAATGGGCCGAGACGATGAACAAAGGCCGCGCGCTGTTCCGCGCGGTGGCGCAAGCGGCGAAGGGGCTGTGAGCCGCCATACCGGTTTCGATCAGGGATCAGGGAGACGACGATGAAAGGATGTTTGGTTCGCGGATGTGCCGGTCTGCTGCTGGCTCTGTGCGCGCCGTGGGCGACGGCGCAGGTCAATGCGCTGCCGTCGCTGCCGCACCTGCTGGTCAAAGGCGATGCGACACGCGACGTAGTGCCGGACCGCTTCACGGTTTCGATCACGTTGAGTGCGCTGGACATGCAGCCGGAAGTCGCACGCGACCGTGTGCAGACGCATCTGGGCGCGCTGCTGACCGCGTTGAAGTCGGGCGGCGCGATCGCCGAATCGATCGACGCCAGCACGTTCTCGGTGCAGCCCGAGCACGACTACGAATCCCAGAGGCGGGTGTATCGCGGTATCCGCGCGACGCGCGCGTTGCGGGTGACGTTTCCCGACGCGGAGGCTACGCGCGCGTTTCTCGCGAAGCTGCCTGCCGGTGAAGACGTGCAGTTGGGCGGTATCGAGCCGACGTTCTCCGGTGAAGCCGCGCTGCGCGGTGAACTGAAGGCCGAGGCCATGCGCCAGACTCGTGACACTGCGGCGCTGTTGGCGACGAGCTACGGCGCGCGTCTCGGTCCGCTGTACAGCGTGTCCGACGTGGCCCCGAGCTTCGCTTACGGCATCCAGGCCGGCCAATGGCCATCGACACGCGGCGGCACACCTCCGCCGCCTGCGGCGAGTCCCGCTGCCGCGTTCGAGCGCATCCAGGTCACCGGCAACCGAATCACGCCCGAAAGCCTCGCGGTCGGCACCGTCACCATCGCCGAACACCTTTACGCCATCTTCCTGCTCGCGGATTGACCCATGCTGTTGATGCTCGACAACTACGACAGCTTCACCTGGAATCTCGTGCAGTACCTGCAGGCGCTTGGCGCCGAGGTCCGCGTTGAGCGCAACGATGCATTGACGGTCGAGCAGATCGAGCGGCTCGCACCGGAGCGGATCGTGATTTCGCCTGGTCCGTGCACGCCGAACGAAGCGGGCGTGTCGTTGGCGGTGATCGAGCGCCTGGGGGCGACGGTGCCGATTCTGGGTGTGTGCCTGGGCCATCAGGCACTGGGCCAGGCCTACGGCGGCCGCGTGGTCCGCGCCGGCCGGATCATGCACGGCAAGACCTCGCCGATCCGACACGAAGGCCGCGGCGTGTTCGCCGGACTGCCCGATGGCTTCGATGCCACGCGCTACCACTCGCTGGTCGTCGAGCGCGCATCGCTGCCCGATTGCCTGGAGGTCACTGCCTGGACCGAGCATGACGACGGCACAGTGGAAGAAATCATGGGCCTGCGCCATCGCACGCATCCGGTCGAGGGCGTGCAGTTCCACCCCGAGTCGATCCTCACCGAACACGGCCATGCCCTGCTGAAGAACTTTCTGGCGCGCTGAGCGGGCGCCGGAAGAGCGCGGATTCCAACGCGCCCTCCGATTGCGGGGCACCGTACCCGGATCGGCGACAATCTGAAACGTCAGCCTGTGCCAGGAGTCCGCGTCGCGATGCCCATCACCCCCCACGAAGCCCTGCAACGCACGATCGAGCATCGCGAGATCTTCCGCGACGAAATGGTCGAGCTGATGCGCCAGATCATGCGCGGCGAGGTTTCGCCGCTGATGACCGCGGCAATCCTGTCCGGCCTGCGAGTCAAGAAGGAGACCGTCGACGAGATCGCGGGGGCGGCGCAGGTCATGCGCGAGTTCGCGCTTCCGGTACCGGTCGCCGAGGACGACCGCGTGCAACTGGTCGACATCGTCGGCACCGGCGGCGACGGCGCGCACACGTTCAACATCTCCACGGCGAGCATGTTCGTGGTCGCCGCGGCCGGGGCCAAGGTCGCCAAGCACGGCAACCGCAGCGTGTCGTCGAAATCCGGCAGCGCCGACGTGCTCGAGGCGCTGGGCGCGCGTATCGACCTGCAGCCCGAGGCGGTCGCCGATTGCATCGCGCGCACCGGGATCGGCTTCATGTTCGCGCCGGTGCACCACCCGGCCATGCAGGTCGTCGCCCCGGTACGCCGCGAGATGGGCGTGCGCACGATCTTCAACATCCTCGGCCCGCTGACCAACCCGGCCGGCGCGCCGAACATCCTGATGGGGGTGTTCCATCCCGACCTGGTCGGCATCCAGGTCCGCGTGCTGCGGGAGCTGGGCGCCGAGCGCGCGCTGGTGGTCTGGGGCCGCGACGGCATGGACGAGATCTCGCTGGGTGCCGGCACCCTGGTCGGCGAATTGCGCGACGGGCAGGTGCACGAGTACGAGATCCATCCCGAGGATTTCGGCATCGCGATGGCGGCCAGCCGCAACCTGCGTGTCGCCGACGCCGCCGAATCGAAGACGCTGCTGCTCGCCGCACTCGACGACACGCCAGGGCTGGCCCGCGATATCGTCTGTCTCAACGCCGGCGCGGCGCTGTATGTCGCCGGCGTAGCCGATTCGATCGCCGAGGGTGTCGTGCGCGCACGCAACGCGATCGCCGACGGTGGCGCGCGCGCGCGGCTCGACGCGTTCGTCATGGCGACCGGCGGTCGTCCGCATTGATCGAGGGTGGCGGCGGGCGGTGGTGGCGTCACCTGCGGTATCTTGGGCGGCCCTGTCCGTCCGCCGCGGTTCTACGATCTTGAACGACGTCCTGCAGCGCATCGTCGCGCGCAAACACGAAGAAGTCGCCGCTCGCCGCGCCGCCTGCCCGCTGGCGGAGATCGCCGCGCGCGCGGCCGATGCCGGCCCGGTCCGCGGCTTTGCCGCGGCGATCGAGGCCAGAATCGCCGCAGGCGATGCGGCGGTGATCGCCGAGGTCAAGAAGGCCAGCCCGTCGAAGGGGGTGATCCGGCCGGACTTTCGCCCGGCCGACATCGCCCGCAGCTACGCAGCCGGCGGCGCGGCCTGCCTGTCGGTGCTGACCGACATCGACTTCTTCCAGGGCGCCGACGACTACCTGGTGCAGGCGCGCGACGCCTGCACGCTGCCGGTGCTGCGCAAGGATTTCATCGTCGACCCCTGGCAGGTCCACGAATCGCGCGCGCTCGGCGCCGACTGCATCCTGCTGATCGTCGCCGCGCTCGATGACCGCCAACTGGTCGAGTTGGCCGGGCTGGCGATGTCGATGGACCTCGACGTGCTGGTCGAGGTGCACGACATCGACGAGCTCGAACGCGCACTCCAGGTGCCGTCGCCGCTGCTGGGCATCAACAACCGCAGCCTGCGCAGCTTCGAGGTCTCGCTCGACACCACGCTGTCGTTGCGGGGCGCGGTACCGCGCGATCGGCGTCTGGTCACCGAGAGCGGCATCCATACGTCCGACGACGTCGCGCGGATGCGCGACGCGGGCATCGACGCCTTCCTGGTCGGCGAAGCCTTCATGCGCGCGCCCGACCCGGGGGCGGCGCTCAGTGCCTTGTTCTCGCCGACCCTGCCGGCGCCGGAGGTCATCGCCCCCCCTCCGCAGGCCCCCGACGATACCGATCGGCCGCGTGCGCCACTGACCCCGGTGATTGTCGCGGCCACCGATCCGTCCCGGGCCTCGCTCGGGGCTGCGCCGGCCAGCGCGCCGACGCTGGCGGGGCTGTTGGCGCCGGCGGCCGCGGCTGGCGAGTCCAGCACAGAGGCCGCGGCCGTCGCCACGCCGCGCACCGTGGTCTTCGATTTCGACCACACCCTCTACGACGGCGATTCGGGGACGCACCTGTTCGGCTGGCTGATCCGCCGCAGCCCCTGGCGCACGGCGCTGGCACTGCTGGCCACGCCGCTGCTCGGGCCGATGATCGCCTGCCTGCCGACCCGCCGGTACGGCATTTCCGGCTACGCGTGGATCGGCACCGTCGGCCTGAACAGCCGCGGGTCGCTGGATCGTCTGATCGATCTCTACGTCGCCCGTCACGCCGACCAGATCCGCCCGCGGCTGCTGCCGGTGGCACTCGACGTGCTGCACGGCCACCGCGAGGCTGGCGATCGCGTGGTCGTGGCGACCGGTGCGCCGCCCGAACTGGCGCGCGCGATCCTGGCCTTCGTCGCCCACGAGACCGTGCCGGTGATCGGCACCGCGGTCGGGCCCAAGCTCGGCGCGGTCGTGGCCACACGCCACTGTCATGCCGAGGAGAAGATGCGCATGCTGCGCGAGCGCGGCTATGGCGACATCGACATCGCCTATTCCGATTCGAGTGCGGACCTGCCGCTGCTCAAGGCCGCGGCGACGCCGGTGGTGGTCAATCCGAAGGCGGGGGCGGTGGCGATGTTCCGGCGCGTGTTGCCGGCAGGCACGCCCATCCTCAACTGGGGCTGCCGCGACCGCGCGGGGACACCGGCAGGCTCAGCCGGGCAGTAGCGACCGGCCGATCTGGTAGAGGCTGATCGCCATCACCAGCACGCCCACCGCCAGCAGTACCCAGCGCTCGCGGACGTGGCGCACGAACAGCGCCGCCAGCGGCGCGGCGATCATCCCGCCGACCAGCAGACCGAGCACCACGTCCAGGTGCTGCAGACCGATCGTCAGGAAGAACGTGATCGAGATCGACAGCGTGACCAGGAACTCGGCGGCGTTGACGGTGCCGATCGTCGTGCGCGCCGTGCCGCCGCGCGCGAGCAGGGTCGAGGTCGCGACCGGGCCCCAGCCGCCGCCGCCGGTGGCGTCGAGCAGACCGGCCACGAAGCCGAGCAACGGCACCCGCTGCACCTCGCGCCGGGGCAGCATCCGGCCGGCTGCACGCAGCAGGATCAGCACCGAGAGCACCAGCAGGTAGGCATAGATGAACGGGCGGACCACGTCGCCGGGCAATTGGGTCAGCACATAGGCGCCAAGTACGCCGCCGACCATGCCCGGGATCGCCAGACGGAAGAACAGGCGCCGGTCGACGTTGCGCATCGCCAGGTGGGACACGCCCGAGGCGCCGGTGGTGAACACTTCGGCGGTGTGTACGCTGGCGCTCACCGCCGCAGGCGGCACGCCCATGCTCAGCAGCACCGACGAGGACACCAGGCCGAACGCCATGCCCAGCGCGCCGTCGATCAGCTGCGCGGCCAGGCCGACCAGCACGAAGAACAGGAATTGGTCGCCGAGCGTCATGTGCGGTCCGTTGCGATGGTCGGCCACAGCATACGGCGCCCGAGGGGCGCGCTGTCAGGGGTCAGGCGTCGCCGAGCCGCTTGATGAAGCGCAGGGTGCCGTCGGAGAAGCCGCAGGCCCGGTAGAACGCGTGCGCATCGGCGCGCTGCGAGCCGCTGGTCAGTTCGAGCCGCGCCGCACCGGCGAAACGCGCCCGGCGCTCGGCTTCCTTCAGTAGCTGGCGGCCCAGCCCCTGACCCTTCGCGGTATCGGTGACCACCAGCGCGGTGATCCTGCAGGTGGTGGTGCCCAGGGGCAGGTAGTACATGAAATCCAGCGCGACCAGCCCGCAGACCCGACCGCCGCTGCGCGCGACCACCAGCGCCTGGCGGTCATTGGCGGTGACGGCCAGGATGCGCTCGCGCGCTTCGTCGACGCCGCAGGGATAGCCCAGCTCCGAGAGCAGGGCGGCGACGTCATCGGCGTCGATGGCCGACGCGCTGCGCAGATCGGCGTCGGGCAGATCGCCCCGAGGTGCGAAATGTCCGGTGCTCATGGCCGCTATCGGGTTCCGAACAGCACGATGGTCTTGCCGCGGGCGGTCAGCTTGCCGTCGGCCTGGAGTTTCTTGAGCACCCGGCCGGCCATCTCGCGCGAGCAGCCGACCAGCCGCGCCAACTCCTGCCGGGAGATCCGCAACTGGGTGCCCTGCGGGTGGCTCATCGCGTCCGGCTCCCGGGTCAGGTCGTGGAGCGTGCGCACGATGCGATCGGTGACGTCCAGGAACGCCAGCCGGCCGGCCTTGCGGCTGGTGTCGAGCAGCCGGCGCGAGAGCTGGGCGCCGATCGCATGCATGATCGAGGTCGCGTCGCCCGCCAGCGTGGTCTCGAACAGCTGATAGAGCCGCTCGTAGCTGATCTCGGCCAACTCGCACTGGGTCCGGGTGCGCAGGATGACTTCGCGCACGTCCGATTCGATGAACAGGCCCATCTCGCCGACCATCTCGCCCGGCCCGAAGTACCCCAGCACCAGTTCGCGGCCGTCGTCCTCCTCGGTGATGATGCTGACCGAACCGCTGACCACGTAGTACAGCGTGCCCGCCGGATCGCCGGGGCGGAAGACCTCGCTGCGCGGCGGATAGCGCCGGCGGTGGCAGTGGGCGAGGAAGCGTTCGATGGCCGCCGCCGACGGCGACATCGGGTGCGGCGTGCGGACATGGGAATTGATCAGGGCCACGGGATCGGGGGGCATGAGGCATCGCAGCGGGGAATGCCGAAGAGTAGGCGGTCGGCCCGCCGGGGGCAAACTGCTTTGCGCCGAGGTCGCGAGTGGGCCCCGGTTTGCCGCATAATCGCCGTTTCGCCCAACCCCCGAGGGTCGACCGCTGTGGTCAAACCGCTCCCGCGCCTGAAGCTCCAGGGTTTCAACAACCTGACCAAGGCCCTGTCGTTCAACATCTACGACGTGTGCTACGCCTCGTCCGAGGACGAGCGCCAGCGCTATATCGCCTACATCGACGAGGTCTACAATGCCGACCGGCTGACGCAGATCCTGACCGATGTCGCGGAGATCATCGGCGCGAATATCCTTCACGTCGCTCGCCAGGACTACGAGCCCCAGGGCGCGTCGGTGACGATCCTGATCTCCGAAGAGCCGGTGATCGACCGCAAGGACGCCAAGGGCGTGATCTCCGATGCGGTGGTCGCGCACCTGGACAAGTCGCACATCACCGTCCACACCTATCCCGAGACCCACCCCGACAACGGCATCGCGACCTTCCGCGCCGACATCGATGTGGCGACGTGTGGCGTGATCTCGCCGCTCAAGGCGCTCAACTACCTGATCGAGAGCCTCGAGTCGGACATCGTGGTCATGGACTACCGCGTGCGCGGCTTCACCCGCGACGTGAAGGGCAAGAAGCACTACATCGACCACAAGATCAACTCGATCCAGGACTACCTGGCCAAGAACATCAAGTCGCGCTACGACGCGCTCGATGTGAATGTCTACCAGGAGAACATCTTCCACACGAAGATGCACCTCAAGGACTTCGACCTGGACCAGTACCTGTTCGAGGAGAAGGCGCGCAACCTTTCATTCAAGGACCGGATGAAGATCGAGGCGCGCCTCAAGCGCGAGATCGAGGAGCTCTATCACGGGCGCAACCTCGTCGACTGACACAGACGCCGCGATCGGCAACGCGTGATTCGAAGCAGCGGCCTCGCATGATGCGGGGCCGTTTCCGCCTGGAGGGCGCGGCGATCGGATTCGCCCCAGACCTGCGCGTTGCGGACTGCCGCGTCGCAGCGCTGACGCTACAGCCGGTACGCCACCGTTTTCATCACCGACGAGGCGGCCGACATCAGCGAGGGGATCGGCCAGGGCAGTACGCGGGCACCGGCCAGTTCGGCCTGGTCGGCGTGCCGGGCTTCGTCTTCCTTCATCTGGCGCAGGATGTCGCGGCTGCGCGCGTCGGCCGGCGGCAACGTTTCGAGGTGCTCGTCCAGATGCGCCTCGACCTGGCGTTCGGTCTCGACCACGAAGCCGAGGTTCCAGCCATCGCCACGCAGCCCCGCGAGCACGCCCAGCGCGTAGCTGCTGCCGTACCACAGCGGGTTGAACATGCTCGGTCGGCTGTCGAGTTCGTGCAGGCGCTGCGCGCACCAGGCCAGGTGATCGGTCTCTTCCTGGGCGGCCTCGAGCAGATGGTGACGGGTGTCGGGCTCCCGCGCGACCGCGGCCTGCCCAAAGTACAGGCCCTGGGCGCAGACTTCACCGACATGGTTGATGCGCATCAGCCCGGCCGCGTGGCGGCGCTCGTGCGGGTCGAGCACGACGTCGGGGGTGCCGGCGGCCGGATTGGGCCGGGCGGCGGGCGGGTTGCCGAAGACCGTCTCCAGCGCGCGCTGGGTCTCGACCAGGACCTGGTCGAGCGGGCCGAACCTTGTTCGGGACGATGACATCGCGGGGCTCCAGGTGTCCGGTGGCGGCTCATTGTCGGCGGTGCGGACAGACGATGCCAGCGCGGCCCACGCGCTTGGTTGCGCGCGGTGACCGGCCGCGCTATCATCCCGCCTCTTTACTGCACCGTACACAACGCGAGGCGAAGTTCCGCCGGCCACCGGCGCAATCAGCCCGACCAGTCACCGACCGAGTACCAACCCGTCATGAAGACTTTCACCGCCAAGTCCGAGACCGTCCAGCGCGACTGGTATCTCGTCGACGCCACCGGCAAGACGCTGGGCCGCCTGAGCGCGGAAATCGCCCACCGCCTGCGCGGCAAGCACAAGCCCGTCTACACCCCGCACGTCGATACCGGCGACTACATCGTCGTGATCAACGCCGAGAAGATCGCGGTGACCGGCAAGAAGATGACCGACAAGCTCTATCACCGTTTCACGGGCTACATCGGCAACCTCAAGACCGAATCGCTGGGCCAGGCGCTCGAGCGCCACCCCGAACGCGTGATCGAGATCGCCGTCAAGGGCATGCTGCCGAAGAACACGCTCGGCCGTGCCATGTACCGCAAGCTCAAGGTGTACAAGGGTGCCGAGCATCCGCACGCCGCCCAGCAGCCGCAGCCCCTGGAACTCTAAGTCATGGCTATCACCCAGAATTACGGCACCGGCCGTCGCAAGTCCTCTGTCGCCCGCGTGTTCCTGCGCAAGGGCAGCGGCAAGATCACCGTCAACGACCGTCCGCTCGACGAGTTCTTCGGCCGCGAGACTGCGCGCATGATCGTGCGTCAGCCGCTCGAGCTGACCCAGAACACCGAGACCTTCGACGTCGTCGTCACCGCGACCGGCGGCGGCACCACCGGTCAGGCCGGTGCGATCCGCCTGGGCATCGCGCGCGCGCTGGTCGAGTACGACGAGACCTTGAAGACCGAGCTGCGCAGGGCCGGGTTCATGACCCGCGACGCGCGCGAAGTCGAGCGCAAGAAGGTCGGTCTGCACAAGGCACGCCGCGCCACGCAGTTCTCCAAGCGCTGATCGCGCTGGTTCGGATCCACGCGCGATGCGTGGATCCGGCATCGCTGGGACTTGCGATTTTTTGCGGTTTCAGCGGTACAATAGCGTCATAGCCCCGTCGCCAAGCGGTAAGGCACCTGACTCTGACTCAGGCATTCGGTGGTTCGAATCCATCCGGGGCTGCCATCTACGAAAAGCCCGCCGCAAGGCGGGCTTTTTTTGCGTCGAGATTCGTGCCGCCATCAAGCGTGTCTCGCCCGCAGGCAGGTCCCACGCCCTAGAATCTGCCGATGTCCAGCCCTCTTCCTCCGCTGTCCGACGCCGCAAGTGCGGTCGCCGATCTCAAGATCCACGGTTTCGCGGTGCTGGCGCCCGACGCGCTGTCGGCGCTGTGCGATGTCGCGGTCGCCGATCTCCAGGCGTTGCGACCGGACTGGGATGGATTGCCACCCGACGGGTATCTGCGCGATGGCGGGCGCTATCGCCGGCGCCGCCATGCCTGCTACGTGCAGCACGGCGACCAACTCGTCCCGGCGGCGCGGCGCGCACACTGGCAGTCGGAGGATTACAACGCGTTGCACGGCGGCATGCATCGCTGGTTCGAGCCGGTCTGCGCGACGACGGCTGCGGCACCGGCCTGGGCCTCGCTGATCGCCGGGCTGGGGGCGGTGTTCGGGCAGGTGCGCGCGCATCAGCCCTGGTACGTGGAGGCGCACCAGTTCCGCATCGACACCACCGACGGCATTGGACGGCCGACACCGGAAGGCGCGCATCGCGACGGTGTGGATTTCGTCGCTGTGCTGCTCGTCGCGCGCGAGGGCATCAAGGGCGGCGAAACCCGCGTCTTCGATGCTGACGGCCCCCGCGGTCAGCGCTTCACGCTGACCCGGCCCTGGTCGGTATTGCTGCTCGACGACCACCGCGTCATCCACGAATCGACGCCGATCCAGCCGATTGACGACGCAGGCCATCGCGATACCTTGGTGCTCACCTATCGCAGCGGCGCGTTCCAGGGCGAGAACTGATCGCGGGCCGGCACTTGGTTACAATCGCAACGAATAGCCGACGCCAACCGGAGTTGCCATGAAGCTGGGTTCACTGAAGGAGGGCGGCCGCGACGGCACCCTGATCGTCGTCTCGCGCGACCTGGCCACGGCCGTGCGCGCGACTGGCGTGGCGGCCACGCTGCAGCAGGCGCTCGACGACTGGTCGAACGCGGCGCCCCGGCTCAATGCGCTCTACGAATCGCTCAATGCCGGCGATGCCGACGGCGTCTTCGACCTGGATGTCGGCCGACTCGCCGCACCGCTGCCGCGCGCCTACGAGTTCGTCGACGGCAGCGCCTACCTGCCGCACGTCGAGCGGGTACGGCGCGCGCGCGGCGCCGAGGTGCCCGAGAGCTTCTATACCGATCCGCTGATGTACCAGGCGACCAGCGCCGGGTTCTACGGCCCGCGCGACACGGTCAAGGTGGCCAGCGAGGACTACGGCATCGACCTGGAAGCGGAGATCGTCGTGGTCACCGACGATGTGCCGATGGCCGCGACGCCGGCGCAGGCGGCCGGCCATATCCAGCTCGTCGGCCTGGTCAACGACGTCAGCCTGCGCAACCTGATCCCGGGCGAACTCGGCAAAGGCTTCGGCTTCCTGCAGTCCAAGCCGAGGTCGGCGCTGAGCCCGGTGTTCGTAACGCCGGACGAACTGGGCGACGCCTGGCGCGACCACAAGCTGCACCTGCCGCTGGTGACCCACGTCAACGGCGAATGGTTCGGGGCGCCGGAGGCGGGCGTGGACATGCAGTTCGACTTTGCGCACCTAGTGGCCCACGCCGCCAGGACGCGGCCGCTGACCGCGGGCACGATCGTCGGTTCGGGCACCATCGCCAACGCCGACACCGGCAAGGGGGCCTCGTGCTTCGCCGAGCGTCGCGTCGTGGAAACCCTCGAGCATGGCGCGCCGAAGACGCCGTTCCTGTCGTTCGGCGACACGGTGCGCATCGAGATGCTCGATGCGTCGGGGGCGAGCATCTTCGGTGCGATCGAGCAGGTGGTCGAGCGCTACGTGCCCGACCCGGACGCTGACGCGTGACCGACGCCGCGCTGACGCTGTACGGCTATTGGCGTTCGAGCGCTGCGTACCGCGTGCGCATTGCGCTGCATCTCAAAGCACTGGCATTCGCATCGGAGCCGGTGCATCTGCTGCGTGACGGCGGCGAGCAACGCGCACCCGCGCATGCGGCGCGCAATCCCCAGCGTCTTGTGCCGGTGTTGCGGCATGGCGAGCGGATGCTGACCCAGTCGCTGGCGATCATCGAGTACCTCGACGAGGTCTTCCCGTCGTTGCCGTTGCTGCCGGCCGATCCGGTCGCGCGCCATCGCGCGCGTGCGCTGGCGCAACTGGTGGCCTGCGACATCCATCCCCTCGGCAATCTGCGCGTGTTGCAGTTCCTGGAGCGCGAGTGGGGCATCGATCCGGTAGCGCGCACGCGCTGGATCGAGCGCTGGGTCGCTGACGGGCTCGCGGCGTTCGAGACCCTGCTCGGCGAGGCACCCGAAGCGGGCAGGTTCTGCGTCGGCGATGCGCCCGGGCTCGCCGATTGCGCACTGGTCCCGCAGCTCTACAACGCTCGCCGCTTCGGCATCGATCTTGCGCCGTATCCGCACATCCTCGCGATCGAATCGGCCTGCCTGGCGATGCCGGCATTCACCGCGGCCCGGCCCGAAGCCCAGCCCGACGCCGCCTAGAGGCCGCGCACTACAGCGACTGCGGGGCGAACACGTCCGCGTATGGGTCGTGGGCGTCGGTCGCACCTTCGGAGAGCCGGAATTTCAGGTCCAGGCCGTCGCGCGAGTCGGCCGCGCGCAGCGCGGTCTCCCGCTCGATGCGCCCGCTCTTGTAGAGCCGGTACAGGCACTGGTCGAAGGTCTCCATGCCTTCTTCGAGCGATTCCTCCATCGCCTGCTTGACCTCGTGGACATGACCACGGCGCAGTAGGTCGCGGATCGTCGGCGTATTGAGCAGCACCTCGGTCGCCGGCAGCCGACGGCCGTCCACGCCCTCGACCAGGCGTTGGGAGATCACCGCACGCAGATTCAGCGACAGGTTCATCAGCACGTTCTTGTGCGCGGCCTCGGGGAAGAAGTTGAGGATGCGTTCGATCGTCTGGTCGGCGTTGTTGGAGTGCAGGGTGGCCAGGCACAGATGCCCGGTCTCGGCGAACGCGATCGCCGCCTCCATCGTGGTCGCGTCGAGGATCTCGCCGATCAGGATCACGTCGGGCGCTTCGCGCATCGCGTTCTTCAACGCATTGTGGAAGGTCTGGGTGTCGATCCCGACCTCGCGTTGGTTGACCAGCGAGCGCTTGTGCTTGTGCAGGTACTCGATTGGGTCCTCGATCGTGAGGATGTGGCCGGCCGAACAGGTGTTGCGGTGATCGATCATCGACGCCAGCGTCGTCGACTTGCCCGAGCCGGTCGAGCCCACGATCAGCACCAGCCCACGCGGGGCGGTGATCACGTCCTTGAGCACCTGCGGCAGCTGCAGCTGCGCGATGTCGGGAATCCTGCTGCTGATCGCGCGCACGACCATGCCGGCCTCGCCACGCTGGCGGAACACGTTGACCCGGAAGCGGCCGACCTCGGGCAGCGAGTAGGCCATGTTCATTTCCAGATCGCGCTCGAAGCGCCGGATCTGATGCTCGTCCATCATCGAGTAGGCGATCTGGCGGACGACCCCGGGCGCCAGATGTGTGCCCTCGAGCGGCTGCAACCGGCCTTCGATCTTGATGTGGATCGGCGCGCCGGTGCTCAGGAACATGTCCGACGCGCTTTTTTCCGTCATCAGCTTCAGAAACGGGCCGATGTCCATGTATGAATTCCCCACGGGCGGCCGGGGCGCATTGCGCAGCCCCGGCTTGCTGACGACAATGCCCGTCATGACGATTTTCGGGCACGATGCTTCGATGAAGACAAGCTTCGCATACATCCGGCCGCTGCTGGGCGCGGCGGTGCTCGCCTGTGCCCTGTCGCTCGCAGGCTGTGCCAGCGCGCCGCCCCCGACCGAGGATCTCGCGGCCGCGCGGCTGTCGGTCGCCCGCGCCGGCGACGCCGACGCCGACCAGTACGCACCGATGCAGATCGACCAGGCGCGTCGCGCGCTCGAACAGGCGCAGGCGGCGGCCGGCAACGGCCGCGACGCTGAAGCGCGCACGCTGGCGCTGTCGGCTTCCGCGCTCGCCGACCTGGCCCACGCCCGCGCGCGCCAGGCGGTCACCGAGGCCGAGTTGGCGCAGCGACGCGCCGAGATCACCAATTTGCGCCAGCGGCTGCAGGGGGAGGACTGAGCATGCGCCTGTCGATTCTGACGCTCGCCCTGACCATGGTCGTGTCCACGGCCTGGGCCCAGTCGGGCACTGGCACTGAGGAAGCCGCGCTCCAGCAGCGGCTGCAGGCCATCGATGCCGACGCCGGCACCGCCGGTGCGGCCGCCTACGAGCGTCTGCAGGCGCGCCAGGCCCTGGCCGCACTCGCCACGGCGCGGAGCAGCCAGCGCGCGTCCGCGCTGCAGATCGCGCAATGGCGAGTGGAAACGGCCGAAGTCGCCGCGAAGACCGAGGTCGCCCGACGGGAGCTGGGGGAGCTCGAGCGCGACCGCGCCCAGTTGCTGGTCGAAGCCAGTCAGCAGGACGCTGTGCGGGCGCGCCAGGAGGCCGAGCGCCTGCGCATCCAGGCACAGATCCAGGCCGAGGAGGCCGCACGCCTGCGTCTGGCGGCCGAGGAGGAGCTGGCCGCGCGTCAGCAGGCCGAGACTGTGTTGCAGGGCGTCGCAAGCGGCGAGGCCGCCAAGCTGCGCGCCGCGCGCCAGCGTGAAGCCGAACTCAAGCGGCGCGAAGCCGAACTGCTCAAGAGCCTCGAGCCCTGAGCCGCCCCGCCGGGCGGTCTCGGACGGTCCGGCGCGCATGCTGCCCCTTGCCGTCGGCCCGGCCGCGCCATGGTCGTGGGCGAAAGGCGGCGCATCACATCGATGAATCCAAGTGGAATCAACTACTTGGCGTTGTCTTCACTCGCCGGCCGCGTCATGGCGCGATGCGCGCGGGCTCCCGAGTGCCGCGCTTAACACATCTGGCGGCGCCGGCTTCGGCAGCGTGCCTTCGGGGCCTTGCCGCCGTTGCGACCCCGGAGTAGGGTCGATTGCGCCGGGTGGTCTCCTCTTTCGCCATCCGGTCAACGAACCAGGCCGATGACCGAGACGATTTCCCACGAGGTTCCCGATGCCCGCCCCAAGCGCGGCGCCGCATGCCCGAGCGGATCGTTCGCGCCATCCCTGGAGGCCGTCCCCGCAGCGCCCCTGCCGTCGCCGGCCGGGGCGTTCGCATTCGTGTCAGGAGGATTTCATGTTCGAAGCGCACTCGCAGGTGGAACTCGAAGAAATCATGAAGGGCAATGTCGAGTTCCGACAGCTCTACTACCGGCACAAGGAGTTGGACAAGAAGGTGCTCAACGCCGAGTTGGGCGTGTTGCCGGTGGATGAAGCCACGCTGTCGCAGATGAAGCGCGAGAAGCTTGCCGCGAAGGACCGCCTGGCGTCGATGTACGACGCAATGCAGAAGCACTAGGTTCACGTCAGTCGCGGGCGGTGGCGGTCATCCTCGTCGGCCGCCATCGCCCGCGAATGCCGGGTGCCGCGACCTGCGCCCTGGCGATAAGCGATAATCGGAGGCCCGCCTGCTGTGGACCGGACCCCATGCCGATCGCTTCCTCCGTCCTCGACCTGATTGCCGAGACCCCGATCGTCAAGGCGCGCCGCCTCGACGCCGGCGTCTGCGAGCTCTACTTCAAGCTCGAGAACCAGAACCCCGGCGGCTCGATCAAGGACCGGATCGGCCTGAGCATGATCGAGGCGGCCGAGCAGCGCGGCGACATCGCGCCCGGCGCCACCCTGGTCGAAGGCACCGCCGGCAACACCGGCATCGGCCTGGCGCTGGTGGCCCAGCAGAAGGGCTACAAGCTGATCCTGGTCGTGCCCGACAAGATGAGCCGCGAGAAGATCTTCAACCTCAAGGCAATGGGCGCCGAGGTCGTGCTGACCCGCTCGGACGTGGCCAAGGGCCATCCGGAGTACTACCAGGACCTCGCCGCGCGCATCGCCGCCGAGACCCCTGGCGCCTACTTCATCAACCAGTTCGGCAACCCCGACAACCCGGCCGCACACGAACACGGCACCGGCCCCGAGATCCTGCGCCAGATGGCCGAGGTCGGCGGTCTGGACGCCATCGTCTTCGGCTGCGGCAGTTCGGGCACGATGACCGGCCTGTCGCGCTGCTTTGCCGAGCACGCGCCCGACGTCGAACTGGTGCTTGCCGACCCGGTCGGCTCGATCCTGGCCGAGTACATCAACGACGGCACGCTCAGCGACAAGTCCGGCAGTTGGATGGTCGAGGGCATCGGCGAGGACTTCCTGCCGAGCATCTCCGACTTCTCGCGCGTGCGGCAGGCCTATGCGATCAGCGACCGCGAGAGCTTCCTGGCGGCGCGCGAACTGTTGCAGGCCGAGGGCATCCTCGGGGGCTCGTCCACCGGCACGCTGCTCGCTGCCGCGCTCAAGTACTGCCGCGCCCAGACGAGCCCCAAGAAAGTGCTGGTTTTCGTCTGCGACACCGGCAACAAGTACCTGAGCAAGCTCTACAACGACTACTGGATGCTCGACAACGGCTTCATCGAACGCGAGCAGCACGGCGACCTGCGCGACCTGATCCTGCGCCCGTACTCGCGCCGCGACACCGTCGTGCTGGCCCCCGGCGACCTGCTGGTCACCGCCTATCAGCGCATGAAGCTCTACGAGATTTCGCAGCTGCCGGTCATGGAGGGCGACCGGATCGTCGGCATCCTCGACGAGAGCGACGTGCTGCTGCATGTCTACGGCGACGAAAGCCGCTTCCGTGATCCCGTCTCGACCGCGATGGTCAGCAAGCTCGATTTCCTTGACGTCAAATCGCCGGTCGAAGCACTGTTGCCGGTGTTCGACCGCGGCCAGGTCGCGATCGTCACCGAGGGTGAGCGCTTCCTCGGCCTGATCACCCGGATCGACCTGCTGAACTACCTGCGGCGGCGGGTGCAGTAGGCGGCCTGCTGGGGGCTGTCGGGCTGATCCCGGCCCGACTCGCCCTTGCTTGCAGCGCCTCCGGCGCCACCCTACCTGAACGGCGTGCGCACGGACCTCCGTGCGCGCCGTCGCGCCGTGGGGCGCGCGAGGCCCGATGCTAGAATCGCCGGCCAGTCGAACAGGACCTTCTTCCATGACCGATGACCGCAACGCGGCCGATCCGGCGCAGTGGGCACTCGGCACCAAGGCGATCCACGCCGGCCAGTCGCCCGACCCGAGCACCGGGGCGGTCATGCCGCCGATCTACGCGACATCGACCTACGCCCAGTCGAGCCCGGGCGAACACCAGGGCTTCGAGTACTCGCGCACGCACAACCCGACCCGCTTCGCCTACGAGCGCTGCGTGGCGGGCCTGGAAGGGGGCAGCCGCGGCTTCGCCTTCGCTTCGGGCATGGCCGCTACCGCGACCCTGCTCGAATTGCTCGACAGCGGCGACCACGTCCTCGCGATGGACGACCTGTACGGTGGCACCTACCGCCTGTTCGAGCGTGTGCGCACGCGCAGCGCCGGCCTGACGTTCAGCTATGTCGACCTCACCGACCCCGACGCATTCGACGCCGCGGTGACCGACAGGACCAAGCTCGTCTGGATCGAAACGCCGACCAACCCGCTGCTCAAGATCGTCGACATCCAGGCGATCGCCGAGCGGGCGCACCGCCGCGGCCTGCGGGTCGTCGTCGACAACACCTTCGCCTCGCCGATCGTCCAGCGCCCCCTCGAACAGGGGGCCGACATCGTCATGCATTCGGCCACCAAGTACCTCAACGGCCACTCGGACATGGTCGGCGGCATCCTCGTCGTCGGCGACGACGCCGACTTGGCCGAGCAGATCGCATTCCTGCAGAACTCCGCCGGCGCCGTCCAGGGGCCTTTCGACAGCTTCCTGGCCCTGCGCGGCCTCAAGACCCTGCACCTGCGCATGCGCGCCCATTGCGAGAACGCCCAGGCGCTGGCCGAGTTCCTCGACGCACATCCCGCCGTCGAGCAGGTGATCTACCCCGGTCTCGCCTCGCACCCGCAGCACGCGCTAGCGAAGCGCCAGATGGACGGTTTCGGCGGCATCGTCTCGATCCGTATCAAGGGTGGCTACGAGGCGGCCAAGCGCTTCTGCGAACGCACCGAACTGTTCACCCTCGCCGAATCGCTCGGTGGCGTGGAGAGCCTGGTCAACCATCCGGCGGTGATGACCCACGCCTCTGTGCCGCCGGCGCGGCGCGCGCAGCTGGGGATCCACGATGACCTGGTGCGGTTGAGTGTTGGGGTGGAGGGGGTGGAGGATCTCAGGGCCGACCTTTCCCGATCCTTGGCGAAGTGAATTGACATGGGCCTGCTCTCTGCGTTCGGACGTGACCGCTCCCTCGCGTTCGAGCTGACGCGGCGTGAAATTCTGGGGCGATACAGAGGTGCAAGCTTCGGCATGCTCTGGTCGCTGATCACGCCGTTTCTGATGTTGCTGGTCTACACCCTTGCATTCGGATTCATCATGAAGGGGCGCTGGCCCGGCTCATCTGGTTCGACGACCGATTTCGCATTGATCCTGTTCGCTGGCCTGACAGTCCATGGGTTCTTCGCGGAATGCTTCACGCGGGCGCCACAATTGATCGTCGCCAACACCGGCTACGTGAAACGGGTGGTGTTTCCGCTGGAAATCCTGGTCTGGAGCATGGCCTTCTCTGCGCTGTTCCATTTGGCCACGAACATGTTGGTTCTGTTACTGCTGTTCGTCGGTGTCAAAGGCGTTGTCCATCCCACGGCGCTGCTTCTGCCGATCATTCTGGCGCCGTTGGTCATTCTGACGGTTGGCGTGTGCTGGATTGTATCGGCGCTTGGCGTCTACCTCCGGGACATTGGTCAGATTGCAGGCGTGATCGCCGCAGCGATGCTGTTCCTCTCGTCGGCAATCATTCCCGTCGAGTCCGTTCCCGAAAGCTACAGACTCGTCTTCGAGCTTAATCCGCTCACCTTCATCATCAATCAGGTTCGCGAGGTCGTGATTTGGGGGCGGGTCCCGGATTGGACTGGCCTGGGCATCTACACCGCGATCGCATGCGCGTTCGCCGTCGTGGGCTACTTGGTGTTCAAAAAGCTGCGCGTGGGATTTGCCGATGTCATCTGAACACGTAGACGTCGACAACGTGATTGAAGTCAAGTCGGTGGGCAAGTCCTACCATATGTACGAACGGCCGTCGCATCGTCTGTGGCAGGCGATGCTGGGCAAGCGCAAGTCGTTCTACAAGGATTTCTGGGCACTGCGCGATGTCAGTTTCTCGATCCGTCGTGGCCAGACGGTGGGCATCGTGGGGCGCAATGGATCCGGAAAGTCGACGCTGCTGCAAATGATTGCCGGTACGTTGAATCCCACAGAGGGCAGTGTCGTCGTTCGTGGCAAGGTGGCGGCGCTGCTTGAGCTCGGTAGTGGGTTCAATCCCGAGTTCACTGGGCGGGAAAATGTCTACCTCAACGCGACGATCCTGGGGCTAAGTCGGGATCAGATTGAGCAGCGATTGGAAAGTATTCTCGAATTCGCCGACATCGGCGAATTCATCGATCAGCCGGTCCGAAGCTACTCCAGTGGCATGTCCGTGCGACTGGCCTTCGCGGTTATCGTGCACGTCGACGCTGACATCCTGATTATCGATGAGGCACTGGCGGTAGGCGATGCGTTCTTCTCCCAGAAATGCATGCGATTCTTGAGGGAATTCCAGAAGAAGGGAACATTGTTGTTCGTCAGCCACGATGCCGCGGCAGTGACGAACTTGTGCGAAAGTGCGGTCTGGCTCCACAACGGGCGCATGAGGATGACCGGCACGTCCCGTGAAGTCGTCGAGTCCTACATGACCGAGCAGCACGTCGTCGGTCGACGCGAAGCGGGTGCTGAGGACATCGTGGTCACGCACAAATCGCCGCGGCGTGTCGACCGCAGCGCTGCAGATTTTCGCCTGGATGAATTCCGAGAGGCTGGTGTCCGGCACCGCATTGCGGTATTTGAGTTTGATCCTGACACTGTGGGTCGCGAGTTCGGTGCGCAGGGCGCACGTATCGTCGATGTCCGTCTTAGGACAGACGATGGGCATCCCATTCAAGTTGTAGAGGGCGGGGAACTCGTCAGACTCGAGATTCTCGTCGCCCTGGAGCAGGCGCTGGACAAGCTGATCGTCGGTTTCTATGTCAAGGATCGACTCGGGCAGCGATTGTTCGGGGACAATAGTTACTTTGCCTATAGAGAAAACCCCGTCGGTGGCGTTGCGGGCGAAACGATCGTCGGATCGTTCCTGTTCCGCATGCCGGTTCTTCCTTCTGGTTCGTACATGATTGATGCTGCCGTCGCTTCTGGTGATCAATACGACCATACCCAGCAGCATTGGATTCATGATGCGCTGGAGTTCCGCGGCGTGGATGAAACCATGCGCTTCGGGCTGATCGGTCTTCCCATGCTGTCCATCGAGGTTTCGAAAGAATCGCAATGATCGAGTTCACAGGCGAGCGATATGTCCCCACCGAACAGGGCGTGATCCGGCAGGAACACCTACATCGCTATGCCTGGTGCCTTCCTCTGGTTGACGGGAAGGATGTCCTTGATATCGCCAGCGGCGAAGGCTACGGGAGTGCGATGCTGGCACGCCGAGCTCGTTCAGTATGCGGAGTCGATATTTCTTTGGAAGCGGTCGGCCACGCTGCCGCGCGCTATGCGGATATCGATAACTTGTGTTACCTGGCGGGTTCGGCAGCGTCGATTCCCCTCAACGACGACAGCGTGGACATCGTCGTTTCGTTCGAGACCGTCGAGCACCTGCTCGAGCAACATGAGATGCTGGCCGAGATTCGCCGCGTACTCCGGCCCGATGGCGTTTTGGTAATGTCTTCGCCGAACAAGGCGGTGTACTCCGATCAGGCTGGTTATCACAACGAGTTTCATGTTCGCGAGCTCTATCTTGACGAGCTCGAGGACCTTGTGGCGCGTCAGTTCCCGGCAATGCGCATGTATGGGCAGCGCATGGCGGTATGCTCGACCATCGTTGCTGTAGAAGGGGCCCAGCGTGAAGCGGCATATCGAGGCTTGACCGACACCGGAGAGGTCGTGGAAGAGCGCGTCGCCTCGACGCGTGATGCGGTCTACTTCATCGTGGTAGCCGCTGCGGATCAATCCATCTTGTCTGGCATGCCAGCATCGGTTCTTTACTCCGAGGTTGAGGATATCTATGCGCTTCAGCATCGGACTGCGCGATGGGCGCAAGGCGTAGATGGAGAGCGCGAAAAGGCGGTGCAGTGGGCACGCTCGCTAGAAGCGGATCTGCGCAAGTCTCAGGGCGAGTACCGGCGTATTGAGAAGGAGTTCGAGGGGCGGACACGGTGGGCTCTCGAATTGAACGCCATCGTAGAGAGCATAGGAGGCGCGCAAGGAGCGGAGGCCATGCGTGGAGAGATCGATCGACTGCGAGGTCTCAATGCCGACTTGGCGGCCGAGAGCGGCCGGCTAACCCGGGAGCGAGACGCGGTCGTCTTGCAGCTCGGTGCAGTAGCAGCGAAGCGAGACGCAGTCGCCTCGCAACTGGAGGCAGTAGCGGGAGAGCGAGACGCAGTCGCCTCACAGTTGCAGGCGGTAGCGGGAGAGCGAGACGCAGTCGCCTCACACCTGCAGGCGGTAGCGGCGGAGCGAGATGCGCTGATCGTCGCCAGGGATGAGGTCTTGTCTCGTTTGGAAGACGAGCGGCGCGCGGCGCGTTTCCATGCCGATTATCTGCGTGAGGCACTCGAGACCGCCGATCAGAGTCTTGCGCAGAAGCTGCAGCTCTTCGAAGGCTTGCGACAAAGGACAGGTTTGGCCTCGCCGGCAAAGAGCAGTGGCGGCACGGAGCTTGAGATCAGGCAGATCATCGCCAGCTATGACGACCAGTTGAACGGTCTCAGCGAGACATTGAACAGGGTGCTCGAATCGAAATCCTGGCGCTTCACAAGGCCCATGCGTTTTGCGTCGAGACTGCTGCGAGGTGATGCGCCTGCGGTCCTTGCTTCTTTGCGTGGCTCTTCTCTTGCTCGCCATCGATGGTTGGCGCCATTCGCGCGGCCTGTACGCAACTGGTTGTTGAGTCAGAGCAAGGAGAGCGTGCAGCCGCCGGCGGATCTGTCATTGCCTGCGGTGCTGGAAAGCGGCGACGAGATCCTCAGGTCCCTGTCCTTCCCTGCGTGTGATGCGCCAGAGGTCAGTATCGTCATCCCTGCTTATGGGAATCTGCCGCATACCCTCTCGTGCCTGCAGTCCATCGCGAAGTATCCGCCTGCCGCGACCTACGAAGTCATTGTGTTGGAGGATGCGTCCGGCGACCCGGACATCGAGAAACTCGAGTCGCTGGTTGGATTGCGCTTCCATCGGAACGCG
Organism: Luteimonas sp. TWI382; assembly: GCF_039674545.1. NCBI lineage: Bacteria > Pseudomonadati > Pseudomonadota > Gammaproteobacteria > Lysobacterales > Lysobacteraceae > Luteimonas > Luteimonas sp. TWI382. The sequence continues at coordinate 69,274 of NZ_JBDJNS010000002.1, read as the reverse complement.
GAGAATTTAGGCTTCTTGCTGTCCTGCAATCAGGCTCTCGAGCTGGCACGCGGGCGTTATGTGTATTTTCTGAATAACGACACCGAGGTCCGGCCGGGCTGGCTGGATGCGATGCTCGATGTTTTCGAGAAGCACTCGGATTGTGGCATGGTCGGTTCCAAGCTCATCTATCCGGATGGTCGTCTGCAGGAGGCGGGTGGCATCGTCTGGCAGGACGGATCGGCTTGGAACTATGGCCGCTTGGATGATCCGTCTCTAAGCCAGTACAACTATCTGCGGCGCGCGGACTACTGTAGCGGCGCCAGTCTGCTCATCACGACGGAGTTGCTGCGCCGATTGGGTGGATTCGATCCCGCGTTCGTGCCGGCGTACTGCGAGGATTCGGATCTAGCATTCCGGGTGCGGCAGGTCGGACTCGAGCTTTACTACTGCCCGGCATCTGAGGTCGTGCATTACGAAGGGATTTCTCACGGAACCGATACCAGCAGCGGCACGAAATCCTATCAAGTGGCCAATCAGCGCAAGCTATACGAACGTTGGAAGGCCGAGTTGTCCCAGCATCCGCAGAATGGCGAGCACGTGGTTCTGGCGCGTGATCGTGGCTGGCAACGCGAGACGATCATGATCGTCGATCACTACGTACCGCAGCCGGATCGTGACGCTGGGTCGCGAACGATGATAGCGTTTATCGATGCACTGATTGCCCAGGGCTGTCTCGTCAAGTTCTGGCCCGATAATCTCTACTACGATCCTGTGTACACGCCGCCGCTGCAAGCGCGGGGGGTGGAGGTAATGTACGGTGGCCAATGGGTGGGCGGCTTCGCTCGCTATCTTGGCGAGAATCCTCACATCGGTGCCGTGATGCTCTCGCGTCCGCATATTTCCGAGCACTATCTCGAGGCATTGAAGCAGAATCCTCATGTTCACTCCGTTTACTACGGGCACGATCTGCACTTTCGTCGCATGGAGATGGAAGCTCGGCGTAATGGAGGAGACGATTCCGACGCACGCGATATGGAACGTCTGGAGCGCAAGATATGGAGCTCGGTGAATTGTGTTCTATATCCATCACCGGAGGAGACGAGTGATGTCCGCATGCTCGCTTCGGATGTCGACGTGCGCACGATCCTTCCCTACGCATTCGATGTCTTCGAGGAGGATGCCGTCCCGGCCCATCGAAGTGGAATTATCTTCGTGGCGGGGTTTGCGCACGGCCCCAACGTTGATGCCGCGCGATGGCTAGTCGAAGCGATCATGCCTCTCGTATGGGAGGCGCGGCCGGATGTCAGACTGTCTTTGGTCGGCTCCAATCCTACCGCTGAAGTGCTTGCGCTGGCCGGATCTCACGTCGAGGTGACAGGATTCGTCAGCGATGACGAGTTGACCAAGCGTTATGCCTCCGCACACGTGGCGGTGGTGCCGCTTCGGTTTGGTGCGGGCGTCAAGGGCAAGGTCGTTGAGGCAATGCAGCAGGGGGTACCGATCGTGACCACGCCCGTCGGTGCACAAGGTCTTGATGGTCTAGAACGTGTTGCTTCGATCTTGGATGAACCTGAAGCGATTGCGGCGCAGTTGGTGAGCCTGATGGCAGACGACACACTTTGGATACGGCGATCCAGGGACGCGGCGGCCTATTGTCGCGCCCGCTTCTCGCGCGAGGCCCTTGGGCGCGCGCTGGCGTCTGCGTTCGCTAGGGAGGCTGCGCGATGATTGTTCGTTCACGTGCACCCCTGCGCCTTGGGCTGGCGGGAGGAGGAACCGACGTATCGCCGTTCTGCGACCAGTTCGGCGGTCACGTGATGAATGTCACTATTGATAAGTATGCCTACGCGACGCTGGATCCTTCGCCGCAGGGAAAGGCGGAGTTCTACGCGCAGGATGCCGACGTCTATGAGTGCACGGATCCTGCCGAGGTCGAAGCCGTGGCCGGCCCTTTGCAATTGATGAAGGGCGTCTACTTGAGGGTCAGCGAAGAGTTCCTCGGTGGCCGGCGGCCTGCGGTCCGCATACGTGCGCATTCTGACGCTCCGCCCGGATCAGGACTGGGATCCTCGTCCACCATGGTGGTGGCGATGGTCACAGCTTTTGCTGAGTATTTCTTGTTGCCTCTGGGGGAGTATGAGATCGCACAGCTCGCATATCGCATCGAGCGAAGCGACTTGGGCCTGTCGGGGGGGAAGCAAGACCAGTACGCCGCGGCGTTCGGTGGTTTCAATTTCATGGAGTTCTATGCTTCGGATCGCGTGATCGTGAATCCACTGCGTATCAAGGAATGGATATGGAGCGAGTTGGAGATGGGGCTTGTGCTGTATTTCACTGGTGTTTCCAGGGAGTCGGCGAAGATCATCGACGAGCAATCCCGCAACATCCACGAGGGCCGCGTCACTTCGCTCGATGCCATGCACCGACTGAAGGAAGAGGCCAGCCAGATGAAGGAGTCCCTGTTGAAAGGTGACTTCGAGAGACTCGCTCAGGTGATGCAGTCAGGCTGGGAAGCCAAGAAGCAGAGTGCGAGTAGCATCAGTAACCCGATGATCGATGAGATTGAAGCGTTGGCGATGCGACATGGCGCCCGTGCGACCAAGGTGTCGGGTGCTGGCGGCGGCGGTTTCATGATGTTCCTATGTGATCCGGCCAACCGCCTGCCTCTGGTGCGCGCTTTGTCCAGTGCTGGCGGCACCGTGTTTGACACTCACTTTACGGATCAGGGGGCTAAGGCATGGAAACTGGGATGACAAAGCAGTATATCGAGGCCGAGTTTGCCAAGGCGCTGGCCAATTTCCAGAAGATGCAGAGCGACCCGGCATTGGCCGCGCAGATCGAAGCCGCCGTCTCATTGTGTGTGGACGCTTTGCGCAATGGCCGGAAAATCATGTTTGCCGGTAATGGCGGCAGCGCCGCCGATGCCCAGCACTGGGCTGGGGAGCTTGTGAGCCGCTTTTACTACGATCGGCCAGGTTTGCCCGGCATCGCTCTCACCACAGATACGTCGATTCTGACGGCGATCGGGAACGATTATGGCTATGACTACGTGTTCGCCAGGCAGGTCGAAGCTTTGGCTCAGGATGGGGATGTGCTCGTCGCTATCTCTACCTCGGGCCGGTCGAAGAACATCCTGAGCGCTTTGGATGCATGCGAGCGGAAGGGCGTGAAAGTGATCGGATTCACGGGGGGGCAGGGCGGTGAGATGGTGCATCGCTGCGAAATCTGTTTCCGGGTGCCTTCCGACGAGACGCCTCGTATTCAAGAGGGGCATGAGTTCATTGGCCACCTGCTGTGCGCTTTGATCGAAAGCGCCATGTTTCCAAGGTGAGCATGCGCTGCGACGAGGTGCTGATCCTGGCGGGTGGACTCGGCACGCGCTTGCGTAGCGAAGTGCCCGATCTGCCTAAGCCACTGGCGCCGGTGAACGGCAGGCCTTTTCTCTCGTATCTGCTCGATCGATACGCAAACGTCGGCATGCGGCGTTGCATCCTCGCGACCGGCTATCTGGCCGAGATGATCCATCGAACCGTAGGGGATCGCTGGGCGGGGATGGAGATCGTGTACTCGCACGAGGACGAACCATTGGGAACGGGGGGGGCGATCGCAGCTGCTACGCGCTTGGCCGCGGGCGGTGGTTTGCATGTGTGCAATGGCGACACGTATCTCATCTACGCGCCGTCGGCGCTGGAGGCGGCGGCCGCGGACGGCGGCATGGCGATCGCCTTGGCGCAAGTAGAGGATGTGTCCCGCTATGGCGCCGTCGCTGTCGACAAAGGCAGAGTGCTGCGCTTCGAAGAGAAGCGCGCCGGCGGTGCAGGATTCATCAATGCGGGAAGCTATTTTCTTGACGCAGAAGCGTTATCGCGTCTGCCGCAGGGGCGAGCGTTCTCGTTCGAGAAGGAGGTTCTCGAGCCTGAAGCGGCTGGCGGGCGAGTGGGCGCCCTTGTCGAGACGAGCGGTTTCATCGATATCGGTGTTCCCAGCGATTTCAGGCGTGCGCAAGCCCTTTTCGCGCCAGGTGACCGCTGATGAATGCCTGCCGCCCGAGGATAGAAGGGGTGTCGCCAGGTCCGCTGTCATCCGAGCGAAGGCCGGCGATCTTTCTCGATCGGGATGGCGTGATCAACGTGGATCACGGATACGTCAGCACCCCTGAGGCAACTACCTGGGTGCCAGGTATTTTTGATCTCTGCAGGTTGGGCCAAGAGCTCGGCTACGTGCTGCTCGTGGTGACCAATCAGGCAGGCATAGGCAGGGGGCTGTATACGGAGGCCCAGTTCAGTTCATACACGCGTTGGATGCTGGGTGAGTTCGCGGCGCGGGGTATTTCGCTTTCCGCTGTTTATTATTGCCCGCATCATGCGGATGCCGGCGTTGGCGACTACAAAGCGATCTGCTGCTGCCGCAAGCCTGCCCCCGGCATGTTGCTGGCCGCCAAAGAGGATTACGGTCTGGACCTGCGACGCTCGGTGATGATTGGGGACAACGTTTCGGACATGCAGGCCGGCCTTGCGGCAGGCGTTGGAACATGTGTGCGGCTGCTTCATGGCTCATGTAGTCTGCAGGCGGGGTTGGGATTTAGGCAGGCAATGGACCTGTCGGAAGTTGCCGGTCATGTTCGCGCGGCAGCAGCATCAGTATCGAACGCCTCATAGCGCGGAAATTGAATTAGGACGATCGGCTTGGTTTTGTCGTGCACTTGGGTTGTAGTCAGCAAGGAGTGCGGTGATGCAGGATTCACAAGAAGATGCATCGTCTCGATTGACCAGCGTCGCGAGCGATTCCGTTGGCTGCCTGCTTTGCGGCGATGTGGCTTCCAGCATGCGCAACGTGGACGGCGTCGATTATTACGAGTGTCCCGCCTGCGATTTCGTGTTTGCGGATCCGGTGTTCATCGAGCGCATCGATCGGGGCATGGCGAGCCGCGAGTACGACCAGGACTATTGGGCGTCCGAACTCGCGTCGGCAAGACAGCGCTCTTATGGCTCGAGCCTAGCGCGGCTTGCGGAGGCACTGCTCTATTGCACGGTGCCGGTCAACAAGTTCATCGATATCGGGGCCGGGCCGGGCTATCTTCTTGATGCCCTCAGCGAATATCTGCCATCCAGTGCCGACGTCTTCTATGGCGTAGAAAAGTTCCCGCCTTCTGAAGAATACGCAACAGACAACAAGAACTACATTCGAGCCGATCTATCCGATGTGGAGATGAAGTTCGAGTGTGGTGTATGTGTAGAGGTCATTGAGCATCTCACGCCTAGCATGGCGAGAGCGCTGGCAGCATCGCTTGCGAAGGTGTCTTTGCCCGGGTCTCTCTATCTGTTCAATACTGGACTCACCGACTACGTTCGATATGAAGATCCCGGCTATCTAGATCCGTTTCGGCGTGGTCACATCACGTGCTGGTCCGTTCGGGCTGCTTCCCAGGTGTTCGAGCCGCATGGGTTTGTCGTCCGGCCGCTGGTCGGAAAGAGCTGGGCGTTCGTTGTCGAGATGCCAGGTGTGCCTGAGCGGATGGAGGTTCCTCTCGCCGATCGCATATGGACCGCTGAACTCCGTAACACGGGATTGCTGCGCGACACCAGGATGGGGGATGTGATGTACATCCTGGGCAGAGAAAGCGCGCGCGCCTATCGATAAACCCGTGCGTTTCCGTCGATGGCATCTCTTTGTCGCTTAGGCGAAGCGAACTCGCTGCGCGTTCTGGAGTAAAGCGTCACGCGTGCCGAGCCATGTGGTGTTTGTACATCGATCGAGACTGCGCCGCTGTGCACGGGCGCTCGCGTGGTGTTTACCCTTAGAGTCTTGGTCTCCGTGGCGATGGTTGTGCCAAGTGCCGCGATCTTCGTTCGCGGGACACTGTGAAGCGGAGCGGAACGCTTGCTATCATGCGGATGTGAAGGGGACGTGATAGGAAGGTTGCAGTTTGAGGGCGCCAATCATCGCCAGGACGGCCGCGACGAGCCGTTTCGTCATACTCATGTGTGTTATCGGAGCCGCGGTGGGAGCGGCGAGCAGATGGGTCGCCCTTGGCGATGCGCCCAGCCTGTTGGGCGTGGCGCTCGATGCGATGTTCGCGTTGTGCTTTCTTTGGCTGATCAAGAAAGGGGGAGGCACCAGGACGCAGATCGTCGCTGCGCTGTGCGTTTGGATCCTCGTCTTCCAGTTCACGCATCTCGTAAAGCTGTCTGTGCTGGGCGTGCCCGCGTTCTTCGGCGATCTGTCGGCGCTTCGCGTATTGATGAGTGTGTCGGCTCCTTCGCATGTGGCCTTGTTCGCTGCCTCGATCGTACTTCTGTTGCTGGTGCTGGCGTTCGGCCTGTGGCCGGCGAGCCGGAAGCAGATGTTGTGGCCTCTCGCCGCGTTGTCGATGCCGTTGGCGTTGTACATGCTGGCGCCGTGGCAGGGGCGTGTGATCGACGTCCTTTTTCCATTGCATTCCAGCGATTACACAACACACCTGCAGCAACGAGGAGGCTTCCAGTTCCTGCTGGACCATCGCGCACGTCACCAAGTGCTGGCAGCCAGGCAGGGGGATCTCTTGCGGCGGCGGGGTAGTGCCTACGTGCCCCAGTTGTCCCGCCGCCGTAATGTCCATCTCGTGCTGCTCGAAACTTTCTGGGATCCCCAGGCGTTCGAGGCATTTGAGTTCAGTCGGGATCCGTTCGATCCACGCTTCCGGGCGTTGCTGGATGAGGGTGGAAGCTCGGGCGTGCTGACGCCTCATTTTGGTCATTTGACTGCGAACGCGGAGTTCGAGGTCCTCTGTGGACTGCCTGCCGCCAATGTTGCGGTATTTCAGAGCCGGATGACGGGATCACTGCCTTGCTTGCCGAGGCTGCTGCGCGAGCTCGGCTATCAAACCCTCGCCTCGCATTCCAATCACGCCGATTCCTGGGGGCGGGATCGTGCCTACGGTTGGATGGGGTTCGCCCATTTCAATGCCTACGACAGCTTCGTTCGGGATGATCTGGATGGGGTGTTTCTCAATGACGGCAGCTTCTATCGACAGAATCGTGAGGCGATCGCAGGGCTGAGTCCGGGTGCCCCGTACTTCAACTATTTGGTGACGATCAGTTCCCACTATCCGTATCGTCAGAACCCGGAGCGAAGACCTGCACTCGTCTCGACCTCGCCGACGAATGCGGCGGTTGAGGATTATGCAAACGCAATAGCATACTCGAGCGCGGCGTTCATGGACTGGCTGGCCGACATTCGACGCGCCGATCCGGAGGCGTTGATCGTGGCATTCGGCGATCACGCGCCTACCATGCCCCCTGACCAACGGCCCTACTCGCAGTCGGGGATCAAGATCCATACCAGGCCGTTCGAGGAGGTGCAGACGTTGCTCTCGATGTCACGCACGCCCTTGTTGTTCATCGACGGGCGCAAGGGGGCCGTGAATGTGGGTACAGTCTCATTGGAGCATCTCCCCGTTCTCATTACTCGGGCGTTGGGAATTCATCCCGAAGGGCTCCCGTATCTCACTGACGACATGCAGAGCGCGCGCGCGGCGAAAAGCGCACGCTTTCTGGGGAATGTCATCACCTTGAAGGACGAAGGTTGGGCGATCTGCGGCCCTCAGCAGCGCGAGGACGAAGCCTGCCTTGAGGCCTCCGATCTTTACGACCGAAAGCGTTCGCTGCGTGATGCGCTTCTTGCGCGCCCTCTCGAGACGCTCGGAGTACTTGGACTCGAGGCGCTGGCGCAGCCGACCGACATGAACATCGATGCGCCGAGCGGTTGTCTGATCGATGTTCAGGATTGGGGGCCCAAGTCTGCGGTCGCGGGCGATCATTTCAATCGCCAAACGGGTTCGGGATTGAGTGCGACCTGGCTGCGTGTGACCCGTGTGCGGGGGAAACTTCGGCTGCAGATAGGTGCGATGAGCACCGAGGTGGAGGGGGCGGGTGACGTTCTCGCAGCGGTGTGGCCGGCACCGAGCGTGATCAAGGATCCTGGCGAGTTTCCGGTACGCGTTCTTTGTGGCGAAAAGGAAGTGGCAACGCTGGGCACCATGACAGTTGCCGCACCATCCATCGATGGCAATGCTGATTCATCTTCACATGGTGAAGCATTCGAGGGCGGGGGGCGGGCAGTGACTGGCCCATTGTCGGTGCAGCGCGAGGATGCAGGCTCCCTCCAGGTCTCGGCATCCGCGCTATCGGGCGTATGCCGCGGTGACAAGATGGAGGCTGCCGTCGTCGAGATGCATTGGCAGCATCCCGAAAGTGAGCATGGTATTCGCGTCATGGTGCAGCAAGGGCAGGAGACGCCCAGGCTATGGAGCGAAAGCGGCCCTCAAGGGACATCGATCACGGGTCCTTGGGTGAACGAGGATGTCCGCTTTATCTTCACAAGCTCGACGGGTCACAGGCTGGGGGCGGTGAAGCTGTTGGCCCCTGGCTGCGCCTGAGGCCGGGTCGGAGGCTCCATTCCTGCCGCTCTGCGCATCTGCAGTAGCGTATGCGCTGCTGGTAGCATAGCGCGGCACGCCCACAGTGGGCGCCTCCCATCGTTGCAGTAGGGCAATCGCCGGCATGGATGACTTTCCGAAAAGCGCATCCACAACCTCTATTCGACCGGCCTCTAAGCTGGTCGCCATCGGGTTGCTGTCGATAGTCGTCCTGTCGATCGTGCATCAGGTGCTGCTGACGCGCGCAGCGCCTGACGTCCCGTACATGGATTCGCTCAGGCTGCTCGCCCAACTGCAGGACTGGAGGATTGGCCTGCTGTCTACGCTGGAGTTCTGGGGACAGGGATCGGCCCATCGGGGCTTCGTGAATCAGGCATTTCTACTGGCCAATGTCGACTTCTTCGGCCTGGACGTCATGCTCGCAAACCGTCTGACGGCGGTGGTCATTCTGGCGGTGTCGCTCGTCTTGGTTCTGGCCTGGGGCCGTGATGTCCGTACTCAGGACGTGGCACCTAGCCGCATGGCGAAGATCGTGCTGGCACTGACGACAGTGGCGGTTGCTGGGCTGTGCTTCAGTTGGGCGGGTGTGGAGTTGCTCACGCTGGATCTCGGGTTGCCGTTGTGGACGAAAAATCTCTGCTTCCTGCTTTTCTTCGTCGGGCACGCCGCGATTCTGTCGGGACACCTGTCGAGCATCCGGGCGCTGCAAGTCGTCCTGGCTGCGGCGGCGCCGTTTCTCGTATTGCTGGTAGGGATGGGGTGGAACTACGCTTTCGTCGGTGCTGTACTGGCGCTGCAACTACTCGCCTTTCTTCCCAGGTGGCGACAGGAAGGCCGATGGCTCGGTCTTCTGCCGACGATAGCCGTGTTGGTCTCATTCGCGATCTATATCGGATCAGGCCAGATGATTCATGCAGAGGCCGACTCTGCACGCATTTCTTTCAGTACCGAAACAATGGTCCTGCCCTTCTACGCGCTCGGAAGCGCCTTTGGAGGGCACGAGGCGTTGTTGCATGGGGGTCGCAGCCGTGAGCTTCTGCTCGGCCTTGGTGCGTTGCTCGTGCTATCGGGCGGTGGCGCCTCTTTGAGTTGGTTGCGCCGTGCCGCGCCAGGTTCGCGACTTCCGCTCTACCTCATACTTTACGGTGGTCTGACTGCTGTTTCCGTATCGATCGCCCGTGGTGGCGATGGTCCCGGAGCTGTTGTCGCGTCGCGATACTACATGGATTTCGTGTTCCTGCTGATTGGCGTGCTGTGGCTGGCGGCGCGCGAGGTGGCTACCCTCGCGCCCTCGGCTCGGCGCCTGCCGGGAAGTGCCGTTCTTGTGCTGCTGTGCTTGGTGGCGTCGGGACATGCCCTGACTTATTTCCGGGAGTGGCAAGCGGGACCATTCCGCGAACTCATTTTCAAGGCCATGGGTGAAGCCATGGTCCGGGGCGTTCCCGACGAGGCGTCGGCAAGGTTGCTCCAGTCGCCACTCGATCACGCACGTCAAGGCGTCAATGTCATGCGTGACCACCGTCTTTCGTTGTTCGCTGGGTTGCCCGCGGACTACTGCCGTCTCGACGATGTCCGTTACGGTGCAGGTTGGAACGGCGAGGAGGCGCAAGGCAGGTGGACTCGGGACGCCTCGGAGCTGTTCCTTCCCAAGTGTGAGTGCGACTTCGCTGCCGAGGTCTATCTGCCCGGCGTGATGTCCGCGCGTGAGGTCCGAGTCATCGGAAGTGATGGCCTGGAGCGTCGCGCTCGTGTCGAGCCTGGTCGCTCTTCACGCTTGGTTCTGGGGCCCAGCGTTGACGGTGGACGTGTCCGCCTGCTGGTGTCGCCGACGACGATACCCAGTCGCGAGTCCCCTGGCAGTCTCGACGCGCGCGTGCTCGGCATTATGGTGAGCGACATTTCCTTGAGTTGCGATGGCTCGCCAAAGTGAGCGGAGCACTAGGACGTAAACATGGGGAGGAAGGCGAGGTCGCCCCAAAACCTGGTCCCCTGCAGCGTCTGCTTCGCGACCAACGGTTGCTCTTCCTTGTCGTGGGGGGGCTCAACACGGCCTTCAGTACGGCATTGTTCGCAGCCCTCGTCCTGTACCTCGGGCCACGCGTTCCGTCGGCGGTCAGTCTGGCCATCGCATGGATCATCTCTCTGCTCCTTGTCTTCAACGTGCACAGGCGCCTCGTTTTCAAGGTGCAAGGGCACGCCTTGCGGGATTTCGTCCGGTTCGTCGGCGTCAACATCGTGTCCTTCCTGCTCAATGCGGGTGCGCTGACATTGTTGGTGGAGATCGTGGGCTTTCCTCCCATTCCGGTGCAGATTCTCATCACGATCGTGCTTGTGGTATTCAATTTCGTCGGCCACAAGTACTTCTCGTTTCGCAGGTGATGTATATGACGCGCTTGAGCGCAGTGCCCCGTGTTTCGGTGGTGATACCCGCCTACAACAATGCTCGCGATATCCGGTCGGCCATCGAGTCGGTGCTTGCGCAGGACTACACCGACTACGAACTTGTTGTGGCTGACCATGCGTCCACAGATGGCACATCGACGATTCTGGAGGACTATCGCGATTTGCCTCGGGTGCGTGTGCTGGCACCGACACCTGCGGGCGGAGGGGCTTTGGCGAACTGGAGCCGCGTGACAGAACACGCACGTGGCGATCTTCTGAAGCTCGTATGTGGAGATGACCTCATCACTCCCGATGCGCTGCGTCGCCAGGTCGCGGCGTTCGATACCAACCCGGATGTCGTGATGGTCGCGGCGCGACGTAACCTCATCGATGCGAGCGGCCACCAGTTGCTGGCTGCGCGCGGACTGGCTGGGTTGCGAGGGTGCTTGCCTGGCCGCGAGGCCGCCAAGATCAGTATCTTGGCCGGCACAAACGTGTTTGGTGAGCCGGCATGTGTAATGCTCCGTCGCGATACTCTTCAAGAGGAGGGGGGGTGGGACGGACGGTTTCCTTACCTCATCGATCAGGCAACCTACAGCCGCATTCTGATGCGTGGGAACTTCGTGGCGATCCCGGATGTCATGGCAAGCTTCCGTATCAGTGCTGGGCAATGGAGCGTGCGCTTGACGCGCGAACAGTCGCAGCAGGCAGTCGCATTTCACGAGCACTTTGCCTCAGCGCATGCGGACTTGCTGAGCGCGGCTGAATTGCGCCGTGGCAACCGGCGCGCGCGATGGATGGCGCATGTTCGGCGCATCGCCTATGCCTGGTTGCGGCGACGAATGTAAGTGGTTTGCGCGACATCACGCGGAGGGCAAGGCCGGCGCCTCTACCGTCAAGCCTGAGGCATATCTGTGCCGTGTTTGAGCTTCAGCACTCTGTCGGCATCACGACGCCGGTGCGATGCTTGTCTTTCTGTCGCCCTCAAGTCGTGAATCCGAGGCGCACCGCCGCATCGTTTTCACGACGAGTTGCTGGTGTCTGCCTAGAGATTGACGCGCTGGCCGACCACATACTGAGGGCGGCTATTGATGTTGAGCAGGATGCGACCGATGTACTCGCCGATTGCCCCCAATGCCAACAGTTGCAGTCCCCCCATGAACAGGATGGCCACAATCAGCGATGGCCAGCCGACCGCCATGCCTGGGTCCACGAGCTTCCTCCAGACGACACCCAGGGCCGTGAGGAAGGCGAAGGCCGAGGCGAGCAAGCCGGCAAGTGAGACAAGCCGCAGTGGGACGATCGAGAAACTGGTGGCCATCTGCAGCCAGAGCGATACAGACTTTCGCAAGCTGTAACCCGACTGTCCATCACGACGGGCATGGTGCTTGCCCGTGATGCTCGTGTAATTCGCTGTTCCCTGCAGTAGAAGTCCGTCGACGTACACGAAGGGCCCCTTGTACTTGAGGGCTGTCTCGCAGACTTCGCGCCGGATCCCACGATATGGTGACAGATACAGACTGCGCGGCTTGCCAAGCAGACTGCTGGCCACCAGGTCATTGAATGCACTCCCTAGCTTCTTCCAGAGGGCGTGCTCGCGTTTCTCGAAGTTCACATAGCACAGATCCGCGCCGTCTTTGAGCGCCTGCACAATTCTGGGAATATCGTCGGGATCATGCTGCAGGTCGTCATCCATCGTGACAATGAAACGTCCCGTCGCATGCGCAAATCCGGCCATGACCGCATTGTGCTGGCCTGCATTCCGCCTCAGGTTGACGCCTTTCAACCAAGGGCGGTCTGCTGCCAAGGCGCAGATCACCTGCCAAGCATTATCGGGGCCGTGGTCGTGAACCAGAATGACTTCGAATCCATCTGTCGGGTAAGACTTCAGGCACGACTCAAGACGCTCCACCAGGGATGCGAGGATGCCGGCGCTTCCGTATACGGGGACGATCACAGAAATTTCCATGTTCATCGACTCCCGCCGTAGTACTTCTCGACAACGCGATAGGGGTAGTCCTTCCCGAAATCGAGACCGATGTCACTGGCTATTCGTTCGCTTAGCGACGCGTCAATGTACATGTCGTCTCCCCGGTCGATTTCGATCGCTTCGGCGCGGCGTCCAAGAACCGATTCGAATATCTCGAGTATTTCCCGCATCGAGAGCGTCCAGGGCGATGCAATGGATACTCTGCGCGGAAAGGCGCTTGCGTTCGCCAGGATGTGATGCGTCATCGCCACCACGTCGTCGATATCGATGAGGTTGCGTTGGGCGCGCGTCCACAGCTTGACCGTCTGGCCGGTCATGATCTGGTTGGCGAGATGGTTGGTCAGCGTGTTGGGATTGTTCGTCGCGCCGACGACTTGGGGCAGGCGGATCACCAGCCCGAAGGCAGCGTGGCCCACCAGCCGTTCCATCGATCTCTTGTGTTCGAAGTAAGCGGATTTCTGGTTTGGATTGGCGACATTGCAGCTTCCAAAGTACACCAGACGCTCCGGCTTGCGCGCGATATGGTGTAGGACCAAATCGCGCTCCCGCGCGAATGCCGCATCGCTTGTTTCTGCCGAGTTGGAAACGCCCGACGCAAGTACGACGGTCGCCTCGTCGTCAGCATAGAGAGGCGAGAACGCGCGGGCTATCAGGCCGGTTCCAACAATCATGAACGATCCTAGGCGCGGTAGGTAAGCATGCGAAGCATGGCCGACAGGTTGTCGGCTCATCAATGCCCGGTATCAGGTCAAGATGGCGTTGAAAGACGATCAATTCACTTTAGCTCAGCGCGGCTTCCAACTCCGGCAGCACCTTGAACAAGTCCCCGACCAAACCGATGTCGGCGATCTCGAAGATCGGCGAGTCGGCATCCTTGTTGATCGCGACAATGGTTCCCGCGTCCTTGATGCCGGTCAGGTGCTGGATCGCGCCGCTGATGCCGATCGCGACATAGAGCTCGGGTGCGATGATCTTGCCGGTCTGGCCGACCTGCAGCTCGTTGGGAACGTAGCCGGCATCGACAGCCGCACGCGAAGCGCCGACGGCCGCGGCGAGCTTGTCGGCGAAGTCGAAGATGATCTTGAAGTTCTCTTCCGAGCCGACGCCGCGGCCACCCGAGACGACGCGCTTGGCGCTCTGCAGGTCGGGACGATCGGTACTGCCGGCCGCCAGGGCCACGAAGCGCGTATGGGTGGGCAGGTCGGCATCGATGGTGGTCGGCTCGATCGCTGCGCTCCCGCCGCGTGCGGCTTCCTGCCACGACGCGGTGCGCACGGTGGCGACCACGGGCTGGTCGGCAGGTGCCTCGACGGTGACGATGGCATTGCCCGCGTAGATCGGGCGCTTGAAGGTGTGGCTGCCCTCGACCGTCATCAGATCGGAGATCTGGTTGACGCCAAGCAGGGCGGCGACCACCGGCATCAGGTCCTTGCCGAACGTGGTCGACGGTGCGAAGACATGGCTGTAGCCGGCGGCGAGTTTGGCGATCTGCGGGCCGAGCACTTGGGCCAGCGGCTGCGCATTGGCCGGATTGGCGACCGTGCGCACCTTGGCGACCCCCGCGATGGTCGCCGCGTCGGTTGCAGCGCTGGCAGGGTCGGCGGCGAGCACGACGATATCGATGGTGGCCGGCGACAGGGCCTGCGCTGCGGCGACGGTCTTGGCGGTCGCGCTGGCGTTGAGCTTGCCGTCGAGGTGTTCGGCGATGACGAGGACGTTGGACATGGAAGTTCTCCTGGGAATCGTCGCGTCCGGGCCGGACCGCGTCGATGCACTCCGGCTTCGGCCGGCACTCACTGGGCTCCCGCTGCGCGGGAGCGACGGTTCAGAGCAGGCCCTTGGCCTTCAGCGCGGCAACGAGCTCGGCCGCGTCCTTGACCATGACGCCCTTGCTGCGCTTGGCCGGCGCCTCGTAACGCGAGGTCGTGAGCGTGTCGGCCGCGTCCACACCGAGGTCGGCGAACGGGATCGACTCGAGCGGCTTGGCCTTGGCCTTCATGATGTCCGGCAGCTTGATGAAGCGCGGTTCGTTCAGGCGCAGGTCGGTGGTCACGACGGCCGGCAGGTCCACTTCAAGGGTTTCCAGGCCGGCGTCGACCTCGCGGGTCACGGTGGCTTTGCCGTCGGCGACCTCGAGCTTGCTGGCGAAAGTCGCCTGCGGGCGCCCCCATAGCGTGGCCAGCATCTGGCCGGTCTGGTTGGCGTCGTCGTCGATCGCCTGCTTGCCGAGGATCACGAGGTCCGGCTGTTCCTTCTCGACCAGCTTGAGCAGCGCGCGCGCCGCGGTCAGCGGCTGGATCGGCTGATCGCAGACCACGTGCAGCGCCCGATTGGCGCCCATCGCCAGGCCGTTGCGCAGATGCGCTTGGGCGTCGGCCGGCGCGATGGTGGCCACCACGACTTCGGTCGCGATGCCCTTGTCGCGCAGTCGCAGCGCTTCTTCGAGCGCGATCTCGTCGAAGGGGTTGGCCGATAGCTTGACGCCGTCGGTGACGACGCCGGAGCCGTCGGGCTTGACCTGAATGCGGACGTTGTAGTCCACCACGCGCTTGTAGGCGACGAGGATCTTCATCGGGCGGGTATTCCTTACTGTCTGCGGGTCACCCGGCCGCGGCGGCAGGCACGGGACGAATCGTCCGATTCTAGCGGGCCGCGGGGTGAGCCGCGAGTCCACGGCAGCAGCCGGGTCGCATTCCCACCAAAAACGCCCGGCCGAGCCGGTATCCTGTCGTCTCCCGCCATCGCAGGGCGGTCCAGCGTATTCACACAGGAGCGTGTTTCCGTGCCCACTTGGCTCGTCACCGGCGGCGCCGGTTTCATCGGCGGTAATTTCGTGCTCGAGGCGGTCCGCCTGGGCGTGCGCGTGGTCAACCTCGATGCGTTGACCTACGCGGGCAACCTGCAGACCCTGGCCTCGCTGGAAGGCAACGCCGACCACGTCTTCGTGCATGGCGACATCGGCGATCGGACCCTGGTCTCCCGGCTGTTGGCCGAGCACCGGCCCGATGCGGTGCTCAACTTCGCGGCCGAGAGCCACGTCGACCGCTCCATCGACGGCCCGGCCGCGTTCATCGACACCAATGTCGTCGGGACCCTGGGGCTGCTCGAGGCCGTGCGCGATTACTGGAAGGGCCTCGACGGCGACGCCAAGGCAGCCTTCCGTTTCCTGCATGTGTCCACCGACGAGGTCTACGGCACGCTCGGCGAGACCGGCAAGTTCACCGAGACCACGCCGTATGCGCCGAACTCGCCGTACTCGGCCTCCAAGGCGGCGTCCGACCATCTGGTGCGCGCGTTCCACCACACCTACGGCTTGCCGACGCTGACCACCAACTGCTCCAACAATTACGGCCCCTACCATTTCCCCGAGAAGCTCATCCCGCTGGTGATCGCTAAGGCGCTGGCCGGCGAGCCGCTGCCGGTCTACGGCGACGGTCAGCAGGTGCGCGACTGGCTGTTCGTGACCGATCACTGCGAGGCGATCCGCACGGTGCTCGAGAAGGGCCGGGTCGGTGAGACCTACAACGTCGGCGGCGACTCGGAGCGCCGGAATCTCGAGGTCGTCGAGACGATCTGCCGACTGCTCGACGCGCGCCGTCCCCGCGAGGATGGCCAGCCGCGCAGCAGCCAGATCACCTTCGTCGCCGACCGCCCGGGCCATGACCGGCGCTATGCGATCGATGCCTCCAAATTGCAGAACGAACTGGGCTGGACGCCGCGCCACACCTTCGAGAGTGGCATTGCCGAGACCGTCGACTGGTACCTGGATAACCAGGACTGGGTGCGCGGCATCCTCGATGGCAGCTACCGGCTCGAGCGGATCGGGACCGCGGCCTGAAGCGCCCCCACCCCGGCCCTCCCCCCCGCGTGCGGGGGAGGGAGATCAGCGATCCCCGCGTGCGGGGAGGAGACGAGAGAATTCCAATGACGCAACGCAAGGGCATCATCCTGGCCGGCGGCTCGGGGACCCGGCTGTATCCGATCACCAAGGGCGTCAGCAAGCAGCTGCTGCCGGTCTATGACAAGCCGATGATCTACTACCCGCTCAGCGTGCTGATGCTGGCGGGCATCCGCGAGGTGCTGATCATCAACACCCCGCACGAGCAGGCGCTGTTCCAGGCACTGCTGGGCGACGGGTCGCAGTGGGGCATGGACATCCGCTATGCGGTGCAGCCCAGTCCCGATGGTCTGGCGCAGGCGTACCTGATCGGGCGCGAGTTCGTCGGCGGCAAGCCGAGCTGCCTGGTGCTGGGCGACAACATCTTCCACGGCCATGGCCTGACCGACACGCTTCGGCGGGCAGACGCGCGCGGCGACGGCGCGACGGTCTTCGGCTACTGGGTCAACGATCCCGAGCGCTACGGTGTGGCCGAGTTCGATGCCGATGGCAAGGTCGTCGACATCGCCGAGAAACCCGAGCAGCCGCGTTCGAACTACGCCGTGACCGGCCTGTACTTCTACGATGGCCGGGCCAGCGACTACGCCGCCGAACTCGCGCCCTCGCCGCGCGGGGAGCTGGAGATCACCGACCTCAACCGTCGCTATCTGGACGACGGCGCGCTGTATCTCGAGCAGCTCGGCCGCGGCTACGCCTGGCTCGACACCGGCACGCACCAGTCGCTGCACGAAGCCTCCAATTTCATCCAAACCATCCAGGACCGGCAGGGCCTGCAGGTGTGCTGTCCGGAGGAGATCGCCTTCGGGCAGGGTTGGATTGATGGCGAGCAACTGCTGGCGCTGGCCAAGCCGCTGTCGAAGAACGGCTACGGCCAGTACCTGCAGACCCTGGTGAACCGAGGAGTGGTGCGTTGAAGATCATCGAAACCAAGCTGCCCGGTGCCGTCGTGCTCGAGCCTGCCGTGTTCGGCGATGCCCGTGGTTTCTTCTTCGAGACCTGGAACGCGGCGCGCTTCGGCCAGCATGGCCTGCCCACGACCTTTGTACAGAGCAATGTGTCCTCGTCCGCAAAGGGCGTGCTGCGTGGCCTGCACTACCAGTGGCCGCGGCCGCAGGGCAAGCTGGTCAGCGTGCTCCAGGGCGAAGTGTTCGACGTGGCGGTCGACATCCGGCGTGGGTCGCCGACCTTCGGGCAATGGGACGGGGTGCTGCTGAGCGCGGAGAACAAGCGCCAGTTCTGGATCCCAGAAGGCTTCGCGCATGGCTTCGCAGTGCTGTCGGAGACGGCGTTGTTCAGTTACCTGTGTACCGACATCTACGTCAAGGAAGCCGACGCCGGCGTGCGCTGGGACGATCCGCAGATCGGCGTCGAATGGCCAATCGACGCACCGCTGCTGTCGGACAAGGATGCGCAGGCCCCGCTGTTGGCCGACATTGCCCAGGATCGGCTGCCGGACCTGCGCGCATGACCACGCTGGTCTTTGGCGCCAGCGGCCAGGTCGGCCGCGAACTGCTGCGCTCACTCGCACCGCTCGGTGCAGTCCAGGCCACGACGCGCAGCGGCAGGCTCGCCGACGGCGCGCCGTGCCTGCAGGCGGATTTTGCCGACGCCGAGGCCGTCGTGGCGTTGCTCGATGCCACGCGGCCGGAGCGGGTGGTCAATGCGGCGGCCTACACCGCCGTCGACAAGGCCGAAAGCGAGCAGGAGGCCGCATTCGCCGCCAACGCGACGACGCCGGGTGCGATCGCACGCTGGTGCGCCGCGCAAGACGTGCCGCTGGTGCACTACTCGACCGACTACGTGTTCGACGGCCAAGGCACGCGCCCGTACCGGCCGGACGACGCCACCGCGCCGCTGGGCGTCTACGGCGCCAGCAAGTTGGCCGGCGAGGAGGAGATCCGGGCCGCCGGCGGGCAGCATCTGATCTTGCGTACGGCGTGGGTCTATGCAGCGCACGGCCACAATTTCCTGCGCACGATGTTGCGCGTTGGCGCCGAGCGCGATGTGCTCCGCGTGGTCGCCGACCAGGTCGGCACGCCCACACCGGCGGCGCTGATCGCCGACGTGACCGTGCAATTGCTGCAGGACGGCAGCAAGCGGCGCGGCACCTGGCATCTGACCGCGCACGGCGAAACCAGCTGGCATGGCTTCGCCGAGGCGATCTTCGAAGGCGCGCTCGCACGTGGTCTGATCGCACGTGCGCCGACGGTCGAGCCGATCACGACGGCCGACTATCCGACGCCCGCCAAGCGTCCGGCTTACTCGCGCCTGGACACTGGCGCGCTGGAGCGCGATTTCGGTGTTGTGCTGCCCGAGTGGCAAGCCGCACTGGGCAGCGTGCTCGATACGCTCTCCGCGGATCGCTGACAGGCCCGAATGCAGGACGGCGCCCGAGGGCGCCGTCCTTGAGGTCGAGCGACGGGCATGCGTCAAGCGCGGCCGTAGGTATCCTCGAAGCGCACGATGTCGTCCTCGCCAAGGTAACTGCCCGACTGCACTTCGATCAGCTCCAGCGGCAGCTTGCCCGGGTTGCGCAGGCGGTGGGTTACGCCGAGCGGGATGTAGGTGCTCTGGTTTTCGCTCAACAGCAGCACGTCGTCGCCGCGCGTGACCTCGGCCGTGCCGCTGACGACGATCCAGTGCTCGGCGCGGTGGTGATGCATCTGCAGGCTCAGTGTCGCGCCGGGCTTGACGGTGATGCGCTTGACCTGAAAGCGCGCGCCGTTGTCGATCGAATCGTAGGCGCCCCAGGGCCGGTAGACCTTGCGGTGCCAGCTTGCCTGCGGCAGCTTGCGCGCCTTGAGCTCGGCGACGACGTCCTTGACCTGTTGGATCCGGTCGCTGCGTCCCACGAGGATCGCGTCATCGGTCTCGACGACGATCGTGTCCTCCAGGCCGATCATCGCGATCAGGCGGTTGCCGTGCGCATAGGTATTGCGACAATCGATCGCCACGACATCGCCATGGTGCGCATTGCCGTCCGCGTCCTGGGGGCTGACCTCGCGCAGGGAGGCCCATGAGCCGACGTCGCTCCATTCGGCGTCGAGCGGCATGACCACTGCGGCGTCGGTCTTCTCCATGACCGCGTAATCGATCGAATCCGATGGGCTGGCGGCGAAGGCATCGGGATCGAGGCGGGTGAAGTCCGCGTCCTTGCGTGCACCTTCCCATGCAGCGCGTACCGCCGACAGGATGGCTGGTGCATGTCGTCCGAGTTCTTCCAGATAGCGGTCTGCTCGGAACAGAAACATACCGCTGTTCCAGTAGTACTGGCCCGAGGCTACGTATTGCTGAGCCGTTGCCAGGTCTGGCTTCTCGACGAAGCGCTCGACCGGAAGGACCGCGCCGCCGTCAGTTCCGGACTTGATGTAACCGTAGCCGGTCTCGGGGCTATGAGGCACCACGCCGAAGGTGACGAGCTTGCCATCCGCTGCAGCCGGCAGTGCGGTGCGGACCGCCGCGAGGAATGCGTCGGGACGTTGGACCACGTGATCCGATGGCAGCACCAGCAACACTGCATCAGGCGTGGAGTGCGCCGCCTCGAGCGCCGCTGCTGCGATGGCCGGCGCCGTGTTACGGCCCGCAGGTTCGAGCAGGATCGTTTCCGGGCGGACTCCGACCTGCTGGAGCTGTTCGGCGACGATGAAGCGGTGCTCTTCGTTGGCGACGATCAGCGGCCTCTGTTCCCCCACGAGCGGGGCGACCCGTTGCCATGTCGCCTGCAGCATCGTGTGCTCGCCCACCAGCGGCAGGAACTGCTTGGGATACATCTCGCGCGACAGCGGCCACAGTCGTGTGCCGGCTCCGCCGGATAGGAGTACCGGAATGATCGCGGTCATCGTGCGTCTCAGGCTTCGGGCGCTAGCAGTTGTGAGAGTTCCCGCGTCCGCGCCTCGAGCAGCGCGCGGTCGCCGCGGGTCTCGACGTTGAGCCGCAGCAGGGGTTCGGTATTGGAGCTGCGCAGGTTGAAGCGCCAGTCGCCGAAGTCGGCACTGATGCCGTCGGTGTGGTCGAGCGTCGGCGACTGCGCGGCGTAGTGCGCCATCACGCGCTCGACGGCGACCTTGGCATCGGCGACGCGGAAGTTGATCTCGCCGCTGCAGGGGAACTTCTGCACGCGCGCGGCGACGAGATCACCGAGGGTGCGCCCGCTCTTGGAGACCAGTTCGGCGATCAGCAGCCACGGGATCATGCCCGAGTCGGCATAGGCGAATTCGCGGAAGTAGTGGTGGGCACTCATCTCGCCGCCGTAGACCGCATCCTCGGCGCGCATCTTCTCCTTGATGAAGGCATGCCCGCTCTTGCACAGCACCGGGACGCCGCCGGCGGCCTCGACCTGTTCGACGGTGTTCCAGACCAGGCGCGGGTCGTGCACGACCTTGCCGCCCGGCTGCTTGGCCAGGATCGCCTGCGCCAGCAACCCGACCAGGTAATAGCCCTCGATGAACGTGCCGGCCTCGTCGAAGAAGAAGCAACGGTCGAAGTCGCCGTCCCAGGCGATGCCGAAATCCGCGCCATGTTCTCGCACTGCATCGGCGGTCGCCTGGCGGTTCTCGGGCAGCAGCGGGTTGGGAATGCCGTTGGGGAAGCGGCCGTCGGCCTCGTGGAAGACGCGCACGAACTCGAATGGCAGGTGCGGGGCGAGCAGGTCCACGATCGCCCCAGCGCCGCCGTTGCCCGCGTTGACCACCAGCTTGAGCGGACGCAGCGCGGCCGCCTCGACGTAGCCAAGCAGGTGCGCGATGTAGTCGGATTTGTCGGTGTAGGCCCGTTCGCTGCCCGGATCGGCCACGGGCGGCGGCAGGTTGCCCGCCTCGACCGCGTCGCTGATCGCGAACAAGCCAGTATCGGAACTGATCGGCCGCGCCTGCTGCCTGACCAATTTCATACCGTTGTAGTCCATCGGGTTATGGCTGGCGGTCACCATGACGCCACCGGCCGCGCCGAGTCGGTCGACCTGGAAGTAGACCTCCTCGGTCCCGCCTACGCCGATATCCACGACCTCGCGGCCCTGGCTGCGCAGTCCTTCCGACAGCGCGGTCTGCAGCTCTGGACTGGTCAAACGCACGTCGCGGCCCAGCACCACGGCCCCCGGCTCGAGCTGCGTGGCCAGCGCGACGCCGATGTCGCGGGCCAGCGCCGGGTTGAGTTCGTCGGGCACGCGACCGCGCAGGTCGTAGGCCTTGAAAGCGGGCAGGGGCATGGCGCATCCATGTGGAAAGGGGGAATGCCGATTCTATCCCGCACGTCGACCGACCGGCGGCAAGGCGCGCTGCCGGCTAGAATGGGACGAGTTGCGCCACGAGGATCGAGATGAGCGAGCAGAGTTCCGCCGCGGCCCGCCGCGGCAAGCTGTACCCCGATGCGGCGTCGGCGCTGGCCGGTGTCGTCGCCGATGGCCAGACCCTCGCGGTTGGCGGCTTCGGCCTGTGCGGCATCCCTGAGGCGCTGATCGCCGCATTGCGTGACTCGGGCGTGACCGGGCTGACGGCGATCTCCAACAACGCCGGCGTCGATGGCTTCGGCCTGGGGCAACTGCTGGAGACCCGGCAGATCCGCAAGATGATTTCCTCCTACGTCGGCGAGAACAAGGAATTCGAACGCCAGTATCTGGGCGGCGAACTGGAATTGGAGTTCAACCCGCAGGGCACGCTGGCCGAGCGCCTGCGTGCCGGCGGCGCCGGGATTCCGGCGTTCTTCACCGCCACCGGCTATGGCACCGTCGTCGCCGAAGGCAAGGAAACGCGCGAGTTCGATGGCCGCCACTATGTGCTCGAGACGGCCCTGGTCGCCGACGTGGCATTGGTCAAGGCCTGGAAGGCCGACAAGGCCGGTAATCTCGTGTTCCGCAAGACCGCGCGCAACTTCAACCCGGCTTGCGCGATGGCCGGCAAGCTCTGCGTGGCCGAGGTCGAGGAGTTGGTCGAGACTGGCGACATCGATCCCGATCAGGTGCACCTGCCGGGGATCTACGTCGACCGCATCGTCGTGAACGCGACCCCGGAAAAGCGCATCGAGCAACGCACCGTACGGCAGGAGGGGAACTGAGATGGCCTGGACCCGCGACCAGATGGCGGCCCGCGCCGCCCGTGAGCTCACCGACGGCGCCTACGTCAATCTCGGCATCGGCCTGCCGACGCTGGTGGCCAACCACATTCCCGACGGCGTCGACGTCTGGCTGCAGTCCGAGAACGGGCTGCTGGGCATCGGCCCGTTCCCGACCGAGGACGAACTGGATGCCGACCTGATCAATGCCGGCAAGCAGACCGTCACCGCGCGCCCGGGCGCGAGCTACTTCGGTAGCCACGACTCGTTCGCAATGATCCGTGGCGGTCATATCGATCTGGCGATCCTCGGCGCGATGCAGGTCACCGATCGCGGCGACCTCGCCAACTGGATGGTGCCCGGCAAGATGGTCAAGGGCATGGGCGGCGCGATGGACCTCGTGGCCGGCGTCAAGCGCGTGGTCGTGTTGATGGAGCACGTCGCCAAGGACGGTGGCCACAAGATCCTGCCCGAATGCACGCTGCCGCTGACCGGCGTCGGCGTGGTCGATCGCATCATCACCGACCTGGCGGTGTTCGACGTGACGCCAGACGGATTGGTGCTGATCGAAATGGCCGATGACGTGGACGTGCAGTCGCTCGAGGCCAAGACCGGGGTTGCGTTCGCAACCCCCTAAAAACCTGCCAGCGAGGACGCGAGATGGGTCTGACTGACGGCGCGCCTTCGCTTCCCGGCGCCGATCTTGCTTTCGACCCGGATTGGCTGCCCGCCGCGGTGGCCGACACACTGTTCGCTGCGCTGCAGGTCGGGTTGCCGTGGACGACGCATCGCCTGCGCATCTTCGGGCGGCAGATCGATGCGCCGCGGCTGAGTTGCTGGATCGGCGATCCGGGGGCGGCCTACCGGTACTCGGGGGTGCGCTTCGATCCGCACCCCTGGCCCGCGGCGCTGCGGGCGGTGCGGGACCGGGTGTCGGCGGCGGCCGGAACGGCGTTCGACAGCGTGCTGGCCAATCTCTACCGCGACGGCCGCGACGCGATGGGTTGGCATAGCGACGACGAGCCCGAGCTCGGGCCCCGGCCGGTGATCGCATCGTTGAGTCTCGGCGCGACGCGGCGGTTCCTGCTCAAGGCGCGCGACACGCCGCCCGGACAACCGCCGGCGCGCCTGGCGCTGGATCTGGCGCACGGCAGCCTGTTGGTGATGCGTGGCGACACGCAGGCCCGCTATGGGCATGCGCTGCCCAGGACGGCGCGACCGGTCGGGCCGCGCATCAACCTGACGTTCCGGCGCATCCTGCGCTGAGCCGCCGCCGGGGTTCGAGCGTGGTGCGCGCGCCGGAGCGATCAGCGCGAGGGCGGGGGCGATGCACCATGGTGGCTGGCCTCGTGGGCATTGCCCGAGGTCAGGATCCAGCCGACCATCTCGCCGCCCATGCTCTGCAGCGCAGTGCCGAATGCGTCGACGACCTGCGCGACCTCGGTGCCGCTGGCGGGGATCGCGGCCAGGAATGTGCGCGAGCCGACCACGGTCTGGTCGATGTTGTGGATCAGCTTGGCATTGGCTTCGATCGTCGCCGCCGGTATCGCGTTGCCGGCGTAATCGGCCTCGAAACGTCGCAGGTCGATCACCAGCTTGTAGTCGGCGGTGATGCCCGCGCCCTGGCGCGCGACCGCCGGGATCCGGCCCGAGTCCTCGAGCGTGCGCAGCACCACGTCCTGCAGCATGTCAGTGGGGGTCTTGGCCCAGCTCGCGCTGCGATAGACCTGCAGCTCGCTGGGCGTCGGCCGCACCGCGATGCGGAAGCTGTCGATCATGCGCGCGGCCGTCGGTGGGCTCAGGGTCAGTTGCCAGTCGGCATGCGGCCACTGCGCGGCTGTCTGCACGCGCGGATCCGGGGCGTAGATCGTCGAGCGTTCGCGGTCGCCGGCACCGCCGCCGAGCAGCGACGAACAGGCGCCGAGCAGGGTGACCAGCAGCAGGCCGGCCGACGCGCGTGCGACATCGCGGGTCGCGGTCGAGGAGAGTTTCATTCCGGGTCGAACTCCTTCGGGGCGTCGCGGCCGAGCAGGTAGCGCGCAGGGTTGGCGTCGAGACGGTCGCTGATGCGGCGCAGGTCGCGGACCAGCGAGCGCAGCTCGCCCAGCGTCGGGCCCAGCTGGGACAGGCCGTCATTGGCGAAGCTGCTGATCGCGGCGCGGTTCTCGTTGAGGATCGTATCGGCGCCGCCGGCCGCGGAGTCGAGCCGGGCCAGGGTGCTGTCGAGCCGCGCAACGAGGTCGGGCAGCTTCTGCACCAGTTCCCGGTCGAAGCTGGTCATCGCGCGGTTGGTCGTGGTCAAGGTCTGTTCGAGCTGTTCGCTGGCGCGGCGGGCGTTGACGATCATCGCGCCCAGGTCCTCGCGCTGACCGGCGACGGCCCCGGTCATGCCCTCGATGTTGGCCAGCGTCTGCGAAATGCGGGCAACGTTCTCTTCGCTCAACACCTGGTCGAGGCGTTCGACCAGCCGGTTGGCGGTGTCGGAAATGTTCTGCAGCGCCGAGGCCTCGGTCTGGATCACCGGTACGTCGTCGCCATCGGACACCGTGAGCAATGCGGCCTCCGGCGACCCGCCGGTGAGCTGGATGATCGGCGAGCCGGTCAGGCTGGTCATCGACATCCGGGCGCGGGTGTCGGTCTTGACCGGCGCGTTGGCCTGGATCCGCAGCCGTGCGATGACCTGCCGCGGGTCCTCCGGCGCCAGCTGCAGGTTGTCGACCGTGCCGACGGCGATGCCGTTGTACTGCACGCTGCTGCCTTCGGTCAGGCCGGTCACCGGCTCGCGGAAGATCACGTCGAACTCGTTCCAGCTGCGGTCCGACGAGTACTTGGCGGCCCACAGCGCGAAGCCGAGCAAGGCGATCGTCGCCACAAGCGTGAACGCGCCGATCAGGACGTAGTTGGCTCTGGTTTCCATGGTCGTCTACTGGGCTCCTGGCGCGTTGGCCCTGGCATCTCGTGCGGCACGGCCGCGCGGGCCGTGAAAGTAATCCTGGATCCACGGGTGGTCGACCCGTTCGATCTCCTCGACCGGCGCGACCGCGATGACCCGCTTGTCGGCCAGGACCGCAATCCGGTCACAGATAGCGTAGAGCGTGTCGAGGTCGTGTGTGATGAGAAAGACGGTCAACCCCAGCGCCTCTTGGAGGGTGCGGATCAGGCGGTCGAATGCGGCCGCGCCGATCGGATCCAGGCCGGCCGTGGGTTCGTCGAGGAACAGCAGCGGCGGGTCGAGCGACAGGGCGCGCGCCAGGCCGGCCCGCTTGCGCATGCCGCCGGAGAGCTGCGAGGGCAGCTTGCTGACCGCGTCGGCCGGCAGGCCGGCGAGCTTGACCTTCAGCAAGGCCAGCTCGTAGCGCAGCTTGTCGGGCAGGCTGCCGTGATGCTCCTTCAACGGCACCTCCACGTTCTCCCCGACCGTCAGCGACGAGAACAGGGCGCCGTCTTGGAACAGCACGCCGGTATGGCGCTCGATGTGGCTGCGACTTTCGGGGTCGCGCGACAGCGCATCGGCGCCCAGAACCTCGATACTGCCCGCCTGCGGCGCACGCAGTCCGAGGATCGCGCGCATCAACACCGACTTGCCGGTGCCCGAACCGCCGACCACGCCCAGGATCTCGCCGCGACGCACATCCAGGTCCAGATCCTCGTGCACGACCTGCTCGCCGAAGCGGTTGACCAGCCCGCGCACGCGAATGGCGATGTCGGCGTCGCCGGCGTCCTGCCCGGCATCTGGGAGGGGCGAAACCGCGGCGCCCGCATCGACCGGCGGGCCTTCGCTTTCGTGATGTTTCGATTCGCCCATCACGTCTTCACCATCCCATGTGCATGAACCAGATCGCGGCAAACGCGTCGAGCACGATGACCAGCGAAATGGACTGGACCACGCTCGAGGTCGTGCGTTCGCCCACCGACTGCGCGGTGCCTTCGACCTGCAGGCCCTCCAGGCAGCCGATCAGGCCGATGACGATCGCAAACAGCGGGGCCTTGGACATGCCGACCAGGAAATGCCGCAATTCCATCTGTTCGTGCATGCGCGACAGGTAGGCCTGCGGCGGGATGTCGAGGCTGAAGGCGCCGACCGACAGGCCGCCGATCAAGCCGGCGACCATCGCGATGAAGGTCAGCAGCGGCAGCATCGCCATCAGCGCGAGCACCCGCGGAATGACCAGCAGGTCCACCGGGTCGAGCCCCAGTGTGCGGATCGCGTCGACCTCCTCGCGGCCGACCATCGCGCCGATCTGCGCGGTGAACGCGCTCGCGGTCCGGCCAGCCAGCAGGATCGCGGTCAGCAGCACGCCGAATTCGCGCAGGAACGCGATCGAGACCAGCTCGACGACGAAGATCGTCATGCCGAAATCGGCCAGCACCGATGCGCCCAGGAACGCGATCACCGCGCCGACCATGAACGATAGCAAGGCCACCAGCGGCACTGCGTCCAGGCCCACCTGCTCCATGTGGTGGACGGTGGAGGTGACCCGCAGCCGACGCGGGGAGGCGGCCAGCCGCGCGAGCTTGACCAGCAGTTCGCCCAGGAAGCTCACCAGCGACACGATCCTGCGCCAGTTGCCGTGCATCGTGTAGCCCAGCCGGCCGAGCGCTGCGGCAAAGCCGTACTCGCGCTTGCGCGGCGGGCGGTCGTCGGCCACTTCATCGATCGCCTCGACCAGCGCGCGATGGTCCTGCCGGAAATCGAATGCAGCGAAATCGAGCTGTCGCTTGTTGGCGTAATGCCGCAGTTGCAGCACCCCGACCGAGTCGAGCCGGTCCACGCCGGTCGCATCGACATCCGCAGCGCCGTCGGCCTCGCGCAGCACCTGCTCGATCGCACTCGCATGGTCGAGTGTCCAGTCGCCGTGCAGCCGCAGCCGGCCGGCGTCGTCGGCGTCTGCGCTGGGCGTGGCGTGTCGGGAGGCGGTCATTCGGCGCGTGCGTCCGGGGCGAGGGCAAACACAGACGAGAATACCGAAAATCCATGTGACGCCGGGCATCACGCATCGCCGTCTTGGCGCGCCCATGCCATGCTGTGCCGATGTCCACGACGATCGCCTCGCTGACCTCCGCCAGCTACGCCGCCCGCATCGCCTTCGTGGTCGAGCTTGCCGAGCATCTGCATGCCTATGGCACCACCGCGCAGCGCCTGGAAGGGGCGGTGATCGCGGTGACCCAGCGGCTGGGCATCGAATGCGAGCCCTGGGTCAATCCCACCGGCATGATCCTGACATTCAGCGATCCGCTGCGTCCGCCCGGCGACAGCGACACGACCCGCGTGATCCGCATGCCCCCGGGCGAGGTGGATCTGTACAAGCTGTGCGAGACCGACTGGATTGCCGAGCAGGTGATGGCCGGCGGCATGGACCTGGCCGAGGGCCATGCG
Source organism: Luteimonas sp. TWI382 (assembly GCF_039674545.1). Taxonomy (NCBI): domain Bacteria; kingdom Pseudomonadati; phylum Pseudomonadota; class Gammaproteobacteria; order Lysobacterales; family Lysobacteraceae; genus Luteimonas; species Luteimonas sp. TWI382. The sequence continues at coordinate 41,184 of NZ_JBDJNS010000002.1, read as the reverse complement.
GCGCTGCGTGCACTCGACCAGCGCCAGCCGGGGCGGGCAGGGAGGGCGCTGCACGTGCTCGGCTTCGCACTGGTGGCCACCGGGGTGGCCGGGCTGTGGCGGCTGCCCTGGCCGGATATCGCCACTGCCGGCACGATCGGGCTGCTGATCGGACTGCTCGACCTGGTGACTCGCAACGGGACCCGACTCAAGGAGGCCGGTGACGCGCTGGCCGGCATGCTCGCCGGCTTCGTCGCCATCCTCGTGTCGGCGTTCCTGAGCCCGCTCAACCTCAACACGGTCATCATCGCCTCGCTGATCGTGATGCTGCCGGGCATGGCGCTGACCAATGCGATCAACGAACTCACCAGCCAGCACCTGGTGTCGGGTACCGCGCGGTTCGCCGGCGCCATTACCACGGTGCTCAAGCTGACCATCGGCACGATCATCGCGTTGGCGCTGGCGCAGTTGCTCGGGGTCTCGCCGAATGTGCGCGCGATGCGGCCACAGCCCGATTGGGTGGAATGGGGGGCGTTGGTGGTCGCCGCAGGCGCGTTCGCCATCCTGTTTCGCGCAGGCAAGCGCGACGTGCTGGTGGTGATGGCGGCAGCGGCGTCGGGCTACCTGATCTCGCGCTGGGTCGGGGCGGCGCTGGGCCCGGAGATCGGCCTGTTCGTCGCCGCACTGGTGATCACGGCGGCGGGCAACGGCTATGCGCGCTGGGCCGACCGTCCGGGTGCGGTGATCCGGGTCCCGGGCATCATCATGCTGGTGCCGGGCAGCAACAGCCTGCGCGGCCTGATGAATCTGATGCAGCAGCAGAACGTCGCCGCAGGCCAAGAGGCCGCGCTGCTGGTGATGAATATCGTGATGGCGCTGATTGCCGGCCTGATCTTCGGCAACGTGCTGCTGCCTGCGCGAAAGAATCTGTAAGGCATGGCGCGGGTGTCGTTGGCGATTCGGGCGCAACGGCGCCCCCTTCGACATTCGTGGCGGGACCGCGGGCCACCAGGCTGCCGAGTTTCGAGGCCTGGTGCGCGCACCGGGGGGGCTGCGAAAGGTGCGGTTGCCGGCGGTGAAACGCCAAGAAAAAGGCGCCAACGGCGCCTTTTCTCGTTTCGAAAGCAGTCCCGATTACTTGATCAGGAACTCTTCGAGCTTCTTGCCCTTCTTGATCTGGGCGGCCAGCCACAACGGCTGCTTGCCGCGACCGGTCCAGGTTTCGGCCTTGTTGGCCGGGTTGCGATACTTCGGCGGCACCTTGCCGAGTTTGCGGCCCTTGGCAGGCCCGGTGCGGCCGGCCTTGGTGGGGGCTGCAGCACCCGCCGTGCCGAACAGTTCGGCAACGCTGTACCCTTCCGCAGCGGCCAGGTCGGTGAGCTTCTTGCGCACCGTGGCCAGCGGCTTGCGCTTCTTGAGCGTGGTCTTGCGCTCCTTGGCCTGGGCAATCAGCGCATCGAGTTGCTGCGGGGAAAATGCATTGAGGTCAAACGCCATGTGTACGGCTCCGGCTGGTTAATGGGGTGACCAGTCCTTTGGCATGGCTGGCATCATAATCGGGATTATCCCAGGAAACAAATCATCGCCGCGCCCGGCGCGATCGCCGGACGTGGTGCGAGATGGGCCGAGGGATTAACCGGCGCTGTGGCGGCTGCAGGAAACTTCAGTCGCGAAGCCTGGAGAACAGCGATTCGCGATCGAGATTCTCTGCGTCCGCTGCCGTACGTCGACGATATTCGTAGGTGCCCGAAGCCAATCCGCGGCCCGATACCACCACTCGATGGGGCACGCCGATCAATTCGATGTCGGCGAACATCGCGCCGGGCCGCAGGCCGCGGTCGTCGAGCACGGTCTCGATGCCGGCCGCCAGCAATTCCCGATACAGCGCCTCGGCCGCCTCGGCGACGTGGGTTTCGTTCTTGGGATTGATCACGCAGACCGCGACTTGCCACGGCGCCATCGCCGCGGGCCAGATGATGCCGTTGTCGTCGTGATTCTGTTCGATCGCCGCAGCCACCACGCGCGACACGCCGATGCCGTAGCAGCCCATGCACGGCACCACGGCCTTGCCAGCGGCATCGAGCACCTTGAAATCCATCGCTTCGGCGTACTTGCGGCCCAACTGGAAGACGTGGCCCACTTCGATGCCGCGCACCATGCGCAGTTCGCCGCCGTCCTCGGCGCGATCGCCGGCAACCACGTCGCGGATGTCGGCCACGACGTCCGGCTCGGGCACGTCGCGGCCCCAGTTGACGCCTGCAAGATGCCAGCCGGCCTCGTTCGCGCCGAATACGATGTCGGCCATCGCGGCGACTTCCAGGTCGGCCACGACCCGGATCGGTCGGCGCGGAGCGACCGGGCCCAGGAAGCCCGGCGCACTGCCCAGGTAATCGACGATTTCTGCCTCGCTCGCCAGCCGGTAATCGGCCAGGCCTTCGACCTTGGCGAGCTTGATCTCGTTGACGGCGTGATCGCCGCGGACCAGGGCGAGCACGAACTGATCGCCGGCCATCAGTGCGATCGATTTAGCGGTGCGGGCCAGCGCGATGCCGAGCAGCGCGGCGACGTCCTCGCAGGTCTTCTGGGTGGGCGTCTCCACCCGGCGCAGCGCCTCGCTGGGCGCCGGTCGCGCGCCCGGCGCGGCAGCGCGGGCGGCCTCGACGTTGGCGGCATAATCGGAAGCGGTGGAAAACACCAGTGCGTCCTCGCCCGATTCGGCCAGCACGTGGAATTCCTGCGAGGCGTCGCCGCCGATGGCACCTGAATCGGCCTGCACCGCGCGAAAATCCAGGCCCAGCCGGGTGAATATCCGGGTATAGGCCGCGTGCATCTTCTGGTAGGAGGCCGCCATGCCCGCCTCGTCGATGTCGAACGAGTAGGCGTCCTTCATGACGAACTCGCGCGAGCGCATCACGCCGAAACGCGGGCGGATCTCGTCGCGGAACTTCGTCTGGATCTGGTAGAAATTCAACGGCAGCTGCTTGTAGCTGGCCAGTTCGCCGCGGGCGAAATCGGTGATCACTTCCTCGGCGGTGGGCGCATAGCAGAACTCCTGCGCCTTGCGGTCCTTCACCTTCAGCAACTGCGGGCCGAATTTCTGCCAGCGGTCGCTTTCCTCCCACAGTTCGCGCGGCTGGATGGTCGGCATCAGCAATTCGATCGCGCCGGCGGCATCCATCTCCTCGCGCACGACTGCTTCCACCTTGCGCAGCACGCGCAAGCCCAGTGGCGACCAGAGATAGATCCCTGCGCCCAGCTTGCGCAGCATGCCGGCCTTGAGCATCAGCTTGTGGCTGACGAGCTCGGCGTCGGCGGGCGTTTCCTTTTCGGTACGGAGGTGGAACTGCGACAGGCGCATCGGCGGCATCTGGGTCGGGATCGGACCCAGCATTGTGCCACGCGGGCCTGCAGCCTCGCGGCGATCAGCGGCAGTAGGCGCGCACCGCGGCACGGGCCAGTGCCAACTGGTCGACGCGTTCGGCAGGCGAGAGCTCGCGCAACCGGCCGTCTTCGCCGGCCTGGCGGACCGGGGCGTCGGTTTCGAGCGCGGCGACGCTGTCCTTCGCCAGAGCGCACTGCGCCTGGAGGCTGCCGGCATCGGTGCCGGGCGTGGCGGTCAGCGCCGGCACCACGGGGGCTTCGCCGGACCGGTCGCGCGTCGCGGTCTGTGTCGCGTCCTGGCGGACAGTCCGCAATTGATAGCGCACGCCGGACGGGGGCGGGGTCTGGGAATAGTGGGTGACGCCCGCTGCGTCCTTCCAGGTGTAGACATCCCCGGCCATGGCCGGGCAGGCCAGCAGCACGAGGCAGAGCAGGGCGAGGGCACGGCGCATGGGGGGCTCCAGGAGCCGAGCGGGGGACGGGCGCGATTCCAGCACCCCCGGGACGGGCGCGCAACCGTTCGGCCGACGGCCACGGCCGTCCAGGCGCTACACTCGTGCGATGAGCGAGACCGACCCCACGCCGCGCCGCGGCCGCGGCATCTACCTGTTGCCGAACCTGTTCACCACCGGCGGCCTGTTCGCCGGCTTCTTCGCAATCATCGCCGCGTCCCAGGGCCGGTTCACCGCTGCATGCCTGGCGATCTTCGTGGCCGCGATCCTCGACGGCATCGATGGGCGCGTCGCACGGCTCACCAATACCCAGAGCGAGTTCGGCGTCCAGTACGACTCGCTCGCCGATCTGATCAGCTTCGGCATGGCGCCGGCGATGGTCATGTACCACTGGGCGCTGCTGTCGCTGCGGCTCGACGGGCCGACGCTGGGCAAGATCGGCTGGCTGGGGGCCTTCCTCTACGCCGCATGCGCCGCGCTGCGGCTGGCGCGATTCAACAGCCAGGTCGCGACGGTCGACAAACGCTATTTCGTCGGGCTGGCGAGCCCGGCCGCAGCCGGCTTGATGGCCAGTTTCGTCTGGACCTGCCACGAGTTGGAGTTCAGTGGCGACGACCTGCGCTTTTTGGCCCTCGGGGTGACCGTCGTGGCGGCGCTGCTGATGGTCAGCCGTATCCGCTACACCAGCTTCAAGGGCAGTGGCCGTGGCCCGCGTTCGGACCGGGTGCCGTTCGTGGCGCTGGTGGTCGCGGTCGGCATTCTGATCGCGTTGTGGGTGGATCCGCCCAAGACCTTGCTCGCCGCGTCGTTGCTGTACGCGCTGTCAGGCCCGGTGCTGTGGTGCCTGCGGCGGCGAGGCGGCGCGGGAGCGACGCCATGACCTGGGATGCGCTGCAGTGCGCCGCGCTCGATGCGCTCGGGCACGTGCGCTATCGCGCGCAGCTGCCTGGACAGACGCTGCCCGACGATGCGTTGCTCGATGCCTTGCTGCGCGCGGCCGGTCGCAGCCGCGATGCCGAGGACGCCTTCGCGATCTATCGCAGCCTGGGCGAACTGCGGACGCTGCGCGATGCCCAGGCCAAGCGCGCGCTGTGGCCGGCGCTGCGGCGTCTGCGCGTGCGCGCAGGCTGACATGGACGCGCCGATCGACATGCCGACGCTGCGCGCCGCCGCAGCGACGTTGCGGCCGATGCGGGACGACGACCTGGATGCGGTGATGGCGGTCGAACTGCGTGCCTACCCGTTTCCGTGGACACGCGGCATTTTCGAAGATTGCCTGCGCGCGGGCTATCCGGCCTGGGTGCTGCATGCCGATGCCGACATCCTGGGCTACGGCGTACTGAGTATCGCGGCCGGTGAGGCGCACGTGCTCAATGTCTGCGTCGATCTCCATGTCCAGGGCTGCGGACTGGGGCGGCGCCTGTTCCGCGCACTGGTGGACACCGCGCGCCGCCATGGCGCACAGCGGGTGTTCCTGGAAGTACGTCCGTCCAACCCGCATGCGATCGCGCTCTATCACGACGAGGGCTTCAACGAGATCGGCCGCCGCCCGCGCTACTACCCGGCCCATCACGGGCGCGAAGACGCGATCGTGATGGCGCGCGAACTGCTCGACCCCTGAAGGCGCAGCGCTGGCGCCGGATCGGGCAGACTGGCGCTCTCGCGCATAGCGCCCACAGGAGCACGGCCATGCACGGCCAACGGATCGACGACGAGAAACGCATCGCGCTACTGATCGATGCCGATAACGCCCCGGCCTCCAAGATCGATGTGATCCTGGCCGAAATCGCTCGGCACGGCGTGGCCAATGTGCGCCGCGCCTACGGCAACTGGAAGAGCCAGCATTTGTCGGGATGGGAGAAGGTGCTGCACGAGTACGCGATCCGTCCGATCCAGCAGTTTGCCTACAGCACCGGCAAGAACGCCTCGGACATGGCGATGGTCATCGATGCGATGGACCTGATGTACGCGCGCAACCTCGACGGTTTCGCGATTGTGTCGAGCGACGCCGACTTCACGCCACTGGTGATGCGCCTGCGCAACGACGGCTACGGGGTCTACGGGTTCGGGCAGGAAAAGACGCCGGCGCCGTTCGTCAAGGCCTGCTCGACGTTCCTCTACCTCGAGAAACTCCGTGCGCTCGACGAGACCGACAACGGCGGGTCGGTGAAGGCGAGGACGTCGGCAGAGCTGCAGGGCGATCGCGAACTGGTGCAACTGCTGCGCAACGCGGTCGCCGCCGGCGCCGACGACGAGGGCTGGTCGCACCTGGGGGCGGTCGGCAGCCATGTGCGCAACCAGGGGTCGTTCGATGCGCGCAACTACGGCTATCGCAATCTCAGCGCGTTGATCGATGCCGTCGGCCTGTTCGAGGTTCGCCGCGACGGCCAGGCCGTGGAGATCCGCGAGGCGCCGAAGCCCAACCCCAGAAGCCGCAGCCGTCGAGGTGCCTCGGCGGCCTGAGCGCGGGCATCGGGTTGCAACGCCCGTATCCCTTGCCCGGGCTCAGTACAGGTCCACCGGGTCGATATCCAGCGACCAGCGGGTCCGACGGGCTTCGGGGAGCGCATGGAGCGCCGGCAATGTGGCCTCCAGCACGCCATGCAGGCGCGCACGGTGATCGGCGGCCAACAGCAGCTGCGCGCGATAGGTGCCGGCGCGTCTGGGCATGGGGGCGGCGACCGGGCCGTCGAGCGACAGCGTCGGTGCGCCGTTCGCGTCGCGCCCGATGTGGGCGGCGAGCAGCGCGCGGGCCGCGTGCAGGAAGGCCATCGGCGGCTGCGCGTGCGGCGATTCGGCGCGCAGCAGCGCCAGCGGCACGAACGGTGGAAAGCCGGCCGCCTGGCGCTGGTCGAGCTCTTCGGCGGCGAAGGCGTGGTAGCCGCCGTGGACCAGCGTCTGCAGCAGCGCATGGTCGGGGTGGTGGGTTTGCAGCAGCACCTGCCCGGCCTTGTCGGCGCGGCCGGCACGGCCGGCGACTTGGATCAGCAATTGCGCCAGCTTTTCGCCGGCACGGAAATCGGCCGAGAACAGGCCCTCGTCGACGCCGACCACGCAGACCAGCGTCAGGTTCGGCAGGTCGTGGCCCTTGGCGAGCATCTGCGTCCCGATCAGGATGCCCGGGCGTGCGCCCAGTTCGGCGAACAGCCGTTCGAGCGCATCCCGCCGCCGGGTGCTGCCGCGGTCGATCCGCAGCACCGGCACGTCGGCAAAGCGCGCGGCCAGCAGTTCCTCCAGCCGTTCGGTGCCGATGCCCTGCGGCTGCAGGCCCAGGCTGGCGCAGTCGGGGCAGGCCGGTGGTGCGCTCTGTCGGTGGCCGCAATGGTGGCACTGCAGCCGGCGGCCGCCGGCATGCACGGTCATTGGATGGCCTTGCTCGGGGGTGCTGCAACGCGGGCAGTGCGCGCTCCAGCCGCAGTCATGGCATAGCAGCACGGGGGCGTAGCCGCGGCGGTTCTTGAACACCAGCACTTGGCCGCCGGCATAGAGCGCACCGCGGATCGCGACGAGCAGGTCGGGCGACAGGCCGGCTTCGAGCGGGCGCTTGCGGACATCCAGCACGCGGACCGCCGGCGGTCGTGCGCCGCCTGCGCGTTGCGCCAGCCGCAGGTGCCGGTAGCGCCCGGCCACGGCGTTGTGCAGCGACTCGAGCGACGGCGTGGCGCTGCCCAGCAGCACGGGCACGCCCAGCGCCTTGCCGCGTACCAGCGCGAAATCGCGGGCGTGGTAGCGGATGCCGTCCTGCTGCTTGTAGCTGCCGTCGTGCTCTTCATCGACGACGATCAGGCCGGCGTCGGGCAGGGGCACGAACACCGCTGAGCGGGTGCCGACGATCACCCGCGCTTCGCCGCGCCAGGCGGCTGCCCAGACCCGCGCACGCTCGCCATCGCCCAGGCCCGAATGCAAGGCGTGCACCGGCACGCCCAGGCGGGCGCGGAAGCGCGCCAGCGTCTGTGGGGTCAGGCCGATCTCGGGCACCAGCACCAAGGCCTGGCGTCCGCGTGCCAGGCAATGCGCGATGGCCTGCAGGTAGACCTCGGTCTTGCCGCTGCCGGTCACGCCATCGAGCAGCAGCGCGGCGAAACCGTCGGTGGCGGTCACCGCGTCGATCGCGGCGAGTTGCTCGGGATTGGGGGCGGGCCCGGCCTGCGGGGCCGGTGCAAGACCGGACGCGGCGATGGCGATGCGTTCGACCAGGCCACGCGCCGCGAGTGTGCGGGCCGCGCTGCGCCAAGCGGGCAGCAGCAGGTCCAGCGCGTCCTCGTCGCGCGGCGCCGCATGCAGCAGTTCGGCCAATCGGTGCGGGCGTGCGCCTGGCTTCAGGCCCGGCGTCGCCGTCTGGCCGGCCGCGGTCAGTTGCCAGGCCCAGGCATGGGTCTCAGGCAGGGGGTCGCCGCGCCGCAGCGACGCGGGCAGGGCGGTCGCCAGCACTTCGCCCAGCGGGGCGTGGGTGTAGCGCGACAGCCAGCGCAGGGAGGCGTCGAGCTCGCCGGCAAGCAGGGGCGCGTCATCAAGCAGCGCGAGTGCTTCGCGCAGTTGCGGGGCATCGCCGGCCGGTGGGCCCACCTCGGCCACCACGCCGACAAGCTCGCGCGGGCCGAACGGGACCCGCACGCGTCGGCCGACATGCGCAGGCAGGGCGGGCTCGCTGCCGACGGGCGGTCGATAGTCGAACAATCGCGGCAGCGGCACGGGCAGCGCGACGCGGAACACCGCGGGGAGGGAAGCAGATTCGGACACCGGCGCAGTCTAGGCGCTGCGCGACGTCCACGGCAGTCGGGTTCGCGCTGCGGTGGCTGCCGGCAGCGCTGATGCGCCGGGCTCATGGGCGGCGGTGCGAGGCAGCCCAGGGGGGCGCGTCGTTTGCGCGCCGAAGTTGCGGGCAGATTCACGTTTCTGCCGCAAGTGACGGATTGGAAACGAAATCCGGCTTATCCACACGTCCTGTGGATAAGGCTGTGCATGAACGGATTGAACCGCCCCCACAGGCGGGATTCAGTGCGGCTGGCGTTGGGTTGGACAAAAAAGTGCCAAATCTAAATTCCTTTTTTGAATCAAATGCTTGGCCGTGAAACATTTCGGTCATGAGGGGGGCGATGCCGGTTGACTTCAGCCAAATGACAGCTTCGTGAGTCCTGTGCACAACGTCGGCGCGTGTCCGGCGCCTGTGGAAAGCGCGATCGCGCTTGTCAAGACTCGCCTGCATCGGCGTGGAAGCTATGATGCCCGGCCCGAACCGTCCTTCCCGATGCGTCCGTCTCCGTCGTCCGTCCCCGGCAATCCGCCTGCCGCCGCCGCATTCCTGCGTGGCGTGGAGCGGCGCGCGGCGATGTTCGCGCAGTGGCAATGCGGCGATCTGGACACCGGCGATGCCGCGGTGGCCGCGACGATGGCCGAGTTCGTCCGGGGCGCCACCACGGTGCCGTTCGCCGACTGGCCACGTCGTTTCTGGTCGTTGTTGCTGGCCGCTCCGGCGCTGCGCGCGCCCCGGGCCGGCAGCGCAGGCGACGGATTGCCGGCGCTGGACCGCCTGCCCGGCGGTCCGCGCGTCGTCGTGCTGTTGCGGCTGGCGGCCGGCTTGCCCGAACACGAGGCGGCTGCGGTGCTCGGCGTGTCGCGCGCGACCTATCGGCTTGGCCTGCAGCGGGCCTTGCCGCGCGGCGACGATGGCAGCCCCGATGTCGCGGCATGGCGCGCGCTGGCCGCGACCGTTCAATCCGGCATCCGCACCTTGCCGCCCGACCGTCTCGCACGGCTGGCCGCCCTGCGCGAGGCGGCGCTGCGCGGGCGCGCGCCGACGCTGCGGCGCTACCCGGTGGTGCGTGGTGCGGCCGACGTGCAGCCGGATGCAACACAATCGGTGGTGCGTCGCCCGCGCTGGCTCTGGCCGGTGATGGCCGCGGTGGCCTTGGCGACGATGCTGGCGCTGGCTGCCACCTGGATCGGGACGTTGCGCGGTGGCCTGGCCGACGAAGAGATCCGCATCGAGGCGCTGGCCGACAGTGCGCCGGCCGCACGCTACGACGCCCAGGTCGCGCTGGTGACCGAGCGGGACTTCGAACTGCTGTTGGCCCAGGACGCTGACGCCGGATGGCAAGCCGACCCGGCGTTCTTCGCCTGGCTGGCGGCGCAGCGCGATCTACCCCAGGACGAGACCGCCGATGCCCATCTGCAGCCCGTCCAGACCGATGACGATGGCGAACCGGAGACCAGCGATGCGGAGCTGTGAACGCGCATTGCGCCTGCTCGGTGCGCCATTGCTGCTGCTGGCTGGCAGCGCTTTGGCATTGCCGGCTGCCTTGCCGCTCGAGCGGCTGCCTGACGGGGACCGGGCCCGGCTGACCGAGCGGGCGGCGCGGCTGGCCACGATGTCGGCTGCCGAGCGCGAGGCGCTGGCGGCACGGCAAGCGGCCTGGGCGGCGTTGCCGGCGGCTGAACGCGCGCGCCGTCGCCTGGCATTCGAGGCGGTGTCCGACCTGCCCGACGCCGAGCGCGCGCGGTTGCAGCAGGCGGCCACCTATTTCGACAGCCTGCCCGAAGACGAGCGGCAAGCGCTGCGCCTACGCTTCGAGCAGTTGGACCTGGGCCTGCGCCGGGGCTGGCTGCTCGGCCCGACCCTGGGAGCCGCGTGGCCGCGGTTGCATCCGCTGTTTGCGGCGATGCCCGATGCCCAGCGTGCGCCTGCGATCGCGGCGTTGCGGGCGGCGTCCCCTCAGGCGCTGGCCGATCTGACGCTGCTGGCGCAACGCACGCCGCCCCAGGATCGCGATGCCCTGCGGCGCCAGTGGCTGGCGGTGCCGGCGCCCGAGCGCGACGCTTGGTTGCGCGCTCGCGTGTCGCCCTGAGCGCCCCCGGCGCTCAGGCCGCGTACAGCGCGTAGCCGGCCATCGGGATCGCCACGCTCATGAACAGCACGACGTACATCTGGCCAATCGCCGCAAACTTGACCAGCGTCCACGGCCACGACTGGCCATAGACGCGTTTCTGCATCGCCAGCAAGTACAGCGGCAGCGAGCACAGCAATAGTGTCTGCGCCCAGGCGAGCGCACGCGCCGCCCAGCCCATCTGGGGCGAAAGCCAGTTGCCAGCGAGGGCGCAGCAGAACACCAGCAGCAGGCCGAGCATCAGCGCCGCGTGGCTGTAGAGCGCGATGACGACATGCTCCAGGTACAGCCGGCGCTGGAATATGTAGAACAGCTTGAGCAGAAGCGCGAACAACGGGACCAGGATGAACAGCGTCGTCGGCGCAGCGCCGAGCAGCGCACGACTGAAGACGCCGGGGTCGTCGCGCATGCGGCCGAGGTTGCGTTCGATGCGTTCGCCAAGCGGTCCGCCGATGATCGGCGGCGCCGGCCTGCGTGGGGCAGGTGTCGCATCGCGGCCCACCGCCTCGCCTTGGGCCGCGCTGACCGCGGGGCCTGCGTCTGCTTCGGCGCCTGCGCCGAGCGCGTCGATCCGCGCCTGCGCCTGCTGGCGGAGCAGTGCCTCGACCCCGTCAAGCTGCGGCCCGGCGCCAGGGATCGCGCCGGTGACGAGGCGGGCCTCTTCCAGGTCGGCGAGCACATCGTCGCGCACCCGTACGACCTCGGCGACGGTCGTTGCCGCGGCGATACGCCCACGCGTCTCGCGGTCGAGGCTGTCTGCTGCGATGTCGAACGTCGCGCCATCGACGAGAAACTTGGCGACGAAGAAGGTCAGTAGCGTGAGGATCACGAACAGCCGCATCGGCGCGACATAGCGCACCCGCTGCCCGGCCAGGTAGCGCGTCGCGATACGGCCCGGCACCAACAGGTCTCGCACAGTCCGGAAGATACGTCCATCAAGATGCCAGAACGATTCGAACACCTCCTCGATCGCATGGCTGGCGTGGCGGACCGGGCTGTGGGTGGACTGGCCGCAGCGGTGGCAGAACGCGCCCTGCAGCGGGGCCGCGCAGTTCTCGCAGGCAGTGGGCGCCGAATCGCGCGCGTGGGCATGAGGCATGGGACGCACCGGCTGGTGTGGCGGCGGACGAAGCGCGCGACGGGAGCGCGCGGTCGCGATTGCGCGGCAGCCCGCCGGCCGATGGCCGTTCCCCCGGGCGATGCGCGATACCCGTAAAATAGCGGACTTGCGCGCCCCGGCGCCAGCGCACGCATCGGTTTCGTACGCGCGGCCGCAGTCGCCAGAGTCGGTCTTATGTCCTCCCCGCCCGCCATCCCGCGCTTCGGTCACGAAGTGCGTCATACGGCTCTCCTTGCCGCCCCCCTGGTTGCCGGTCACGTGGCCACCGGCCTGATCGGCTTCGTCGATTCGGTGATCGCCGGTCACCACGGCACCAACACGCTGGCGGCCGTCGCGGTCGGGACGGCGATTTTCTGGCTGCCGCTGATGGTGCCCATGGGCACCTTGATGGCCGTGCCGCCCTCGGTGTCGCAGCTCGACGGCGAAGGGCGCCACGCCGAGGTCGGGCCGCTGTTCCGGCAGGCCCTGTGGCTGGCCGCCGGGTTGGGCGCATTGCTGCTGGTTCTGCTGACGCTGTTGGCCAACGCGCTGGGGCCGCTCGGCATCGCGCCGGATATCGTGCCTGGCGCGACCGCGTTCCTACACGGCATTCGCTGGGGCGTGCCGGCGCTGACGCTGTATTTCTGCATGCGCTATCTGAGCGACGGCATCCACTGGACCCTGCCGACGATGCTGTTCGGCTTCGGCGGGCTGCTGGTGCTGGTGCCGACCGGCTACGCACTTGCGTTCGGCTGGGGGCCGTTCCCCGAACGTGGCGCCGGCGGCCTGGGCCTGGCTTCGGCGATCATGATGTGGCTGCAGGCGCTGGGCTTTGCGACGTATCTGGCGGTGTCCAGGCGCTTCGCCCGCTACGCGCTGTTCTCGCGGTTCGATCCGCCGCGCTGGTCGAAGATCGGTCCGCTGCTGCGGACCGGGCTGCCGATCGGGGTGACGGTCACAATGGAGGGCAGCCTGTTCGTGGTGACCGCGCTGTTGATCGGCCGGCTCGGCGAGATCGAGGCCGCGGCGCACCAGATCGCCATCAATGTCGCCGCCCTGTGCTTCATGGTGCCGTTCGGGCTGGCCGAGGCGACCACGGTGCGTGTGGGCAATGCGATCGGTCGCGGGCTCGGCAGCGCCGGCGTGCGCCGCGCCGGGTTCGCGGGGCTGGCCCTGGTGCTGGCGACCCAGACTATCTCCGGCATCGCCCTGCTGTTGGGCCACGACCACGTGGTCCGCGCCTATACCCAGGATGCCGCGGTCGCGTCGCTGGCCGGCGCACTGCTGCTCTACGCCGCGGCGTTCCAGTTTCCCGACGGCATCCAGGCGTTGTCGGCCGGCGCGCTGCGCGGCCTCAAGGACACCCGGGTGCCGATGTTCCTGGCTGCCGCGGCCTACTGGGGCGTGGGCATGGCGCTGGGTGCGGGCCTGGGCCTTGGCCTGGGCTGGGGACCGAAAGGCATGTGGATCGGACTGATCGCCGGCCTGTCAGTGGCCGCGGTGCTGCTGGGCGGCCGGTTCCTGCGCACCAGCCGGCGCGTGACGACGCCGTTGGCGTCTCGGCTGTCACAGTGACCACCGGCGCATGCATTCGGCCGGCTGCCCGGGTAGTCTGCCGCGGTGGACCGGAGCGTGCGTGGCATTGCCCACACCGGCAGCGGATCCGGGCCCTTTTCTAATGGAGTCGTATCGAGCATGAGTACCGTTGTGCAGCCCCCGCGCGCGCCGTTGGCGCGCTTCATCGTCGGTCTCTGGGACGGCATGAACTTCATCCGCAGGCTGATCTTGAACCTGCTGTTCTTCGGTCTGTTGTTCCTGTTCGCACTGCTGGTGCTGCTGGCGATCGTGGGTGGCGGCTCGCGGCAGGCGCCGTTGCTCGACCGCACGACGCTGGTGATCGCGCCCGAGGGCGCGTTGGTGGAGCAGTACCGAAGCGATCCGCTGACGCGCGCGCTGGCCGAAAGCGGCGGCGGTGGCAGCGGGGAAGTGCAACTGCGCGACGTGCTGCGCGCGCTCGAGGCCGCCAAGCAGGACGATCGGATCGAGCGCGTGCTGCTGCGGACCGACCGGTTGACGTTCTCGGGCTATGCGTCGATGCGCGAGATCGCCGAGGCGCTGGCCGAACTGCGCGCGGCCGGCAAGCAAGTGGTCGCATTCGGCGAGTACTTCGGCCAGCAGCAGTACCTGCTCGCCGCGCAGGCCGACGAGGTCTATCTCGATCCCGAGGGCGGCATGATGCTCGAAGGCCTGAGCGGCTATCGCCAGTACTACCGCGAAGCGCTGGCCGACAAGCTCTCGGTGGACATGCACTTGTTCAAGGTCGGCGAGTACAAGTCCGCGGCCGAGCCCTTCATTCTCGACGGCGCGTCGCCCGAGTCGAAGGAAGCCGACCTGTACTGGATGAACGACATCTGGCAGCGGCACGTAGCCGACATCGCCAAGGCGCGCGGGCTGACGTCTGAGGCGATCAACGCCGAGATCGAGACCTTGCCGGCCGGCATCGCTGCGGCGCAGGGCGACCTCGCCCAGTACGCGCTCGACCATGGCTACGTGGACGGGCTCAAGACCTTCGAGGAAGTCGAGCAGTTGCTGGCCGAGCGCGGCGTCGCCGACGACGATGCCGACGGCGGGTTCCGCCAGATTGCGATGCGCGATTTCCTGGCCCATGTCGAGCCGCGCGCCACCGACCGGCGTGCGCAGGTTGCGGTGGTCGTCGCCGAGGGCGGCATCACCGGCGGCGAGCAGCCCCCGGGCACGATCGGCGGTGAGTCGACCTCGGCGCTGCTGCGCGAGGCGCGCGAGGACGAGCACGTCAAGGCGGTCGTGCTGCGCGTGGACTCCGGCGGTGGCGAGGTGTTCGCCTCCGAGCAGATCCGCCGCGAAGTCGACGCGCTCAAGGCCGAGGGCAAGCCGGTGGTCGTGTCGATGGGCGATGTTGCGGCATCGGGCGGCTACTGGATCAGCATGAACGCCGACCGCATCTATGCCGATGCCTCGACCATCACCGGCTCGATCGGCATCTTCGCGCTGGTGCCGACGTTCCCGCGCACGCTCGAGAAGATCGGTGTGCGCACCGACGGCGTGGGCACGACCCGCTTCGCCGGCGCCTTCGATCTGTCGCGCGAGCTGCAGCCCGAGGCCGGGCAGGCGATTCAGGCGATCATCGACCGCGGCTACCGCAACTTCATCGGCAAGGTCGGCGAGGCGCGCGGCCGCAGCAGCGAGGAGATCGACACCGTCGCACGCGGCCGCGTGTGGAGTGGCACCCAGGCGCTCGACCGCGGCCTGGTCGACGAACTCGGCGGCCTGCGCACCGCGATCGCCAAGGCGGCCGAACTCGCCGAACTCGGTGCCGACCGCTGGCGCGTGCGCTACATCGAGAAGACCGCAACGCCGTTTGGGCGGTTCCTGACCGGCCTGGTCAGCGGCCGCGCCGGTAGCCTGCTGTTCGGCCACAGCGACCTCGCGCGCGGGCTGCTGTCGCGCGCCGCGCCGCGGGCCGAACAGGACCTGCGCCTGCTCGAGAGCGTGATGACGCCGGTGCCCGGCAAGCCGGTGAAGGCCGTCGCCTACTGCTTCTGCGAACTCTAGCCCGTCACGCGCAAAGCCAAACCGGGGTCAGAGTGCAATTCTTTTTGAATTTGCACTCTGACCCCGGTTTTTTCTGACCCCGGTTCTTTTCAGCGGCGCACGTCCAGGCGGCCGCTGTCCACGAGGGCTGCGACGTCGTCCGCGCCGACGAGGTTGAAGTCGCCGGGGACACTGTGCTTGAGGCGCGCGGCGCCCAGGCCGAATGCCAGGGCCTGCGCGTCAGCCATGCCCGACAGCACGCCGTGCAACACGCCGGCGGCGAAGGCGTCGCCGCCGCCGATGCGGTCGACGATGCCGTCGACCGGCAGCGGGTCGAGTCGGTGGACCGCGCCGTCCCGGCGCACGAGCAGGGCGCCGAGCATGTGCGTGTCGACGTTGCGCACGTCGCGCTGGGTGCAGGCGATCCGCTGCAGGTGGGGGAAGGCCGCGAACGCACGCGCGGCGGCGGCGATGGTGCGCTCGGCCGCTGGCAGGCCCGCCTCGTCGGTCTTCGGACCCAGGATCAGGTCGACGTCGCGATGGTCGATGAAGGCGATGTCGGCCTTGGCGATCAGGGCATGGAGCAGCGGCGCCGGCCGGTCGTTCCAGGTGGCCCACAGCTTCGGGCGGAAGTTGCCGTCGAACGACACCAGCGCGCCGCATGATCGCGCGGCACGGACGGCCTCGGCGGCGGCCTGCGCGCTGGTCGGGCCGACCGCGGCGGTCACGCCGGACACATGCAGGCAGTTGATGCCGTCCAACAGCGACGGCCAGGCGTAGGTCTCGGCGGCTGCACGCGCGAACGCCGAGTCGGCGCGGTCGTAGACGACATCGCTGGGGCGCAGACCCGCGCCGCTCGCCAGGAAGTACAGCCCCATGCGACCCGGCACCCGACGCACGCGCGACACGTCGACGCCGTGTCGGCGCAACTCGCCGAGCGCCGCCTCGCCGAGCGCGTTGTCGGCGACCGTACCCGCGAAGGCGCTGTCGTGGCCGAACCGGGCGAGCGAGACCGCGACATTGGCTTCCGCGCCGCCGACATGAACCTGCAGTTGCCGGCTCTGCAGCAGCAGCTCGCGCCCCGGCGCGCCTAGGCGCAGCAGCAGTTCGCCGAAACAGAGGATGCGCTTGCCCATGCGTGATGCCCTGTGGGATGGGCCGGCGCCGCGCGCTGGCCGGGGGTGAGTCTGTCGCGCCGCAGCATGCGTCGCTGACAGTGTTCTGATAGCGTTTGGCCCGCGGTGTCATTTTGGGCGCCGTCACCACATTAGCAAGCGCGACGATGCAGTCAAGCCGCGCCACACCATGCACCGGGCACCCTGGGAGGGGACGTATGAGGCAGTGGGTCGATTCAAAAAAGACACCGGTTACCTTGTTGGCGACCGGCATCGCGCTGGCGCTCCAGGCGGCCGCTTTCCCGGTGCTCGCGCAGCAGGCCACCGGTACTGACGATCAGGCCGCCGAACTCGATACGGTGCGGGTGGTCGGCTACCGCGCAAGCGTGGAAAAGGCGCTCGACATCAAGCGCGGCGAGGCCGGCGTGGTCGATGCGATCGTCGCCGAGGACATCGGCAAGTTCCCGGATCTCAATCTCGCCGAATCGCTGCAGCGCATTCCCGGTGTGGTGATTGCGCGTGACGCGGGCGAAGGCCGACAGATCACCGTGCGCGGGCTGGGCCCTGACTTCACGCGCGTGCGCATCAATGGCATGGAAGCGCTGACGACCGTCGGCGGATCCGACCAGAGCGGCGGCGCCAACCGTGGACGCGGCTTCGACTTCAACGTGTTCGCCTCCGATCTGTTCTCGCAGCTGATCGTGCGCAAGACCGCGTCGGCGGACGTGGAAGAGGGCTCACTCGGTGCGACGGTCGACCTGCGTACCGCGCGCCCTTTCGACTACGACGGCCTCACCGTCGTCGCCAGCGGTCAGGCGAGCTACAGCGACATGGCGGCGAAGGCCGACCCGCGGGTCGCCGGCCTGATCGCCAATACCTGGGCCGACGGTCGTTTCGGCGCCTTGCTTTCGGTCGCTTATAGCGAGCGGCAGACGCTGGAGGAAGGCAGTGGCACCGGACGCTGGGCCAACGGGCCGAGCAATGGCGGCTTCAATGGATGTCCCACGGCGACGAATCCGATCAACACCTCGCCGTTCCCGGACGCGTGTCGAAGCGACGTCTATCATCCGCGCTTCCCGCGTTACACCTTGATGGAGCACGACCAGAAGCGCACCGGCGTGACGGCGTCGCTGCAGTTCAAACCCACCGATCGCCTGGAGTTCGCGCTCGATGGCCTGTACTCGAAGATTGACGCTGTGCGCGACGAAAAGTACATCGAGGCAATCTCGTTCAGTCGCAGCCGTGCTGGCAAGCCGCAGACGATCGTTCGCGACGGCGTCGTCGATGACCGCGGCGCGCTGATCTACGGTCAGTTCGACAATGTCGACATCCGTTCCGAGAGCCGCCACGACGAATGGAATACTGTCTTCACTCAACTCACCTTGGACGGCAAGTTCGCCGTCACCGACGACTTCACGCTGTCGGGAAGGATCGGAACGTCGAAATCCGAACATGAGAATCCGATCCAGACCACCATCATCATGGACAAGCTTGATGTCGACGGGTACAGCTACGACTACCGCGGCGATCCCTACCGGCCGGTGCTGAGCTATGGCATCGATCCGCTCGATCCCGCCGGCTGGACGCTCGCCGAAATACGCCTGCGGCCGCAGTACGTCGAGAACAAGTTCGACAACGCGCAGATCGACTTCAACTGGAACATCAGTCCGGGCTTCCGCCTCAAGGGCGGTGTGCAGGCCAAGGACTACACGTTCTCGACTCGCGAACTGCGACGGAAATCAGAAGGCGCCGTTCCGGCGTTCGCCGATGGCAGCCAGATCGTACCTTCCGATCTCACCAGCACCGGTACTCTGAGCGGCATAGGCGGTTCGCCCGGACGCTGGGCGATCCCCAGCTACGCGCGTATCGCCGACTACTTCGACATCTACAGCGGCCAGGGCACATTCGCGCTGACTGAGCGTGCGGTCAATACACGCAGCGTCGAGGAGCAGGATCGCGGCATTTACTTGCAGGGCGAGTTCTCGACCGATCTGGGCAACATTCCGTTCTCGGGCAACTTCGGCGTGCGTTACGTGCGCACCAAGCAGTCTTCTACTGGCATCGCAACCGCCAGCGGCACCCCGGTCACCTCGACGGTGTCGCGCGAGTACAGCGATACGCTACCGTCGATGAACCTCGTCGCTGAGATCGCGCCGGACTTCCTGATCCGTTTCGGCGCCGCGCGCGTGATGTCGCGGCCCGGCCTGGGTTCGTTGACGCCGGGCGTCACGGTCAACGTCAGTGGTGGTGCGCGTACCGTCAGCGGCGGCAATCCCACGCTCGAGCCGGTGCGCGCCGACACTGCCGATCTGGGCTTCGAATGGTATTTCGACGAAGGCGCGATGCTCGGGCTCGGCCTGTTCTACAAAGACCTCAAAACGACCATTCAACCGTTCCGGGAAGTGCGCAGCTACGCGTCCAGTGGGCTGCCCGCAAGCCTGCTCGAAGGGACGGGGGCGACTGTCAACGACGACTTTGTCTTCAGCGTGCCGCTCAACACGCCTGGCGGTCCGCTCAAGGGCTTCGAGGCGAACTACGTCCAGCCCTTCACGTTCCTGCCCGGCGTGTGGCGCAACTTCGGCGTCCAGCTCAACTACACCTATGTCGACACCGACATCCAGTACGTCACGGCGAGCGGCGCGACCTCGCTGCGTGAGCGTCTGCTCGGCTCGTCGAAGCGCTCCTGGAACGCGACATTGTTCTACGAGGGCGAGAGCTTCTCGGGACGCGTGTCCGCGACCAACCGTGACGAATACCTGATCCTGGTGCCGGGCCAGGAGGCGGGCTTCACCGAGGACGTGCACGGACAGAATGGGACCACGACGATCGATGCGTCGCTGCGCTACCGGATCAGCGATCAGATCGAACTGAGCCTGGAAGGCATCAACCTCACCAACGAGCCCTCGGAAACCTGGATCGGTGCAGCCTCCCGCCTGCCGCTCGACTACAGCCAGACCGGCCGCCAGTACCTGCTGGGTCTGCGCTACAAGTTCTGATCCTGCTGTGCGACAAGACGGGGCGGCCTTCGGGTCGCCCCGTTTTCGTGTCTGCGGACCAGTGGCTTGCAGACGAATAGCGGCACTGTGCTCGATGCGCAGGGCAGGCGCGTTGCACGCATCCGACGTCCTGCTTGTTGCGCTGCAAGATGCACCGCCCGTGTCGGCGCTGTTACCGTTCCGGCCCGAATGACCAGCGGTGTCATTTCGGGGGCGGTGATGGTCCATCTGCTCGACGCGCGATACAGGGGGAGGAGCCCGACCATGCAAGACACGACCGATCGCTTGAATACACCGGTTTCCATGCTCGCGGCCGGGATCGCCTTCGTACTGGCTTCGCCGGTCTTCGCGCAGCAGGCAGAAGGCCCGACTCACGTGTCCGACATGGCGGCGGTCACGGTCACCGGCTATCGCGAAAGCCTGCAGAAGTCGCTCGACGAGAAGCGCTACAGCATCGAGCAGGTCGATGCGATCTTCGCCGAGGACATCGGCAAGTTCCCCGACCAGAATCTGGCCGAGTCGCTGCAGCGCGTGGCCGGCATCTCGATCGATCGCGAGGGCGGCGAGGGCCAGCGGATCTCCGTGCGCGGTCTGGGCTCGGACTTCACCCGCGTGCGCCTCAATGGCCTGGAAGCGCTGGCGACAGCCGGCAGCGGCAGCGCGGGCGTCAATCGCTCGCGCGGTTTCGACTTCAACACCTTCGCCTCCGAGCTCTTCAGCCAGGTCAAGGTCAACAAGACCCAGTCGGCGCAGATGGACGAAGGCTCGCTGGGGTCGACGGTCGACCTGCGCGGCTCGCGCCCGTTCGATTTCGACGGCTTCCGCGCCTCGGCCAGCGGACAACTGGGCTACAACCAATTGTCGGAGGAGAGCGACCCGCGGGTGTCGGGCCTGATCAGCAACACCTGGGCCGATGGCCGGGTCGGGGCCTTGCTGTCGGCGTCCTACAGTGAACGCTCGATCTTCGAGGAAGGCTACAACCCGGTGCGTTGGGAACACGGCAACCACCGCAATGCCAACCAGTCCAACGCCAACAACAACGGCACCTACGGCTTCTGTTCGCCCGTGGGCTACGACCCGCAGACCCCACGCAATCCCACGTCCGGCGAGCTGGGCAATCCGAAAAGCAATAACGGCTATGGCACCTGGGGCATCGACGCGGCCCATTGCGGTACCGGGCTGCCGCGGCCGGAAGGCTCGCAGGCGAACATCGACGCCTACGAGACCGCGACCAACGCCTGGATTCCGCGCTACCCGCGCTACATCCGCACCAAGCACGAGATCGAGCGCCTGGGCGTCACCGGCGCGTTTCAGTTCCGAATCAGCGACGACACCCTGCTGAGCTTCGATGCGATGTACTCGAAGCTCGACAAGGACCAGCGCGAGGATTCGCTCGGCGCCAATCTGCACCGCGCGGCCAATCTCGGCGGCAAGACCCAGATCATCGTGCGCGAGGCCCAGGTCGATGAGCGCAATCGTCTGGTCTACGGCGTGTTCGACAATGTCGACTTCCGTACCGAGTCGAGCCAGATCGAGGAATCGACCGAGTTCAAGCAGTTCAGCCTGCAGCTCGAGCACCGCTTCAACGACGCCGTCCGCCTGGACGCCACGCTCGGCCATTCAGTGTCCGACTATGCGCGGCCGGTGTTCTCGATGGTCAGCTTCGACAACGCCAATCTCGACGGTTTCGTGCTGGACATGCGCGGCGATGCGCGGATGCCCAGCATGACGTTTCCGTTCGACACCAGCAGCGCCGATGCCTGGTCGTGGCTGGGCTACGGCGCTGTGCCGGTGAACGCCAACGGCACCGCGCGCGGCGCCAACATCAGCGAGGTGCGGCTCAACCCGAGCTACGTGAAGAACGCCTTCGATACCGCCAAGGTGGACCTGGCCGTCGACGTCACCCCGAGCCTGACCTTCCGCACCGGCCTGGCATGGAAGGACTACGAGATGCGCAGCCAGGAATATCGCCACATCAGCTACGGACGTCTGCCGCAGGCGCTGCCGGCCGGGGTGACGCTGGCCGATCTGAGCACCACGCTCGACGGCTTCGGCAAGAATCTCTCCGGCAACATGCCGGCCTCGTGGCTGATCCCGGACTTCGATCGCATCGCCGATCTGCTCGATATCTACAGCAACGCCGAGAACGGGATGCCCGGTGGCGACTATCGGCTGGCCGGCATCGGCCATTTCGGTGCCTCGAACAACAACTTCGAGGTCACCGAGCGCAGCATGGCGGTCTACGGCCAGCTCGATTTCAACACTGACCTGCTCGAGCGCGCGCTGCGCGGCAATGTCGGTGTGCGCGTGGTCCGGACCCAGATCGACGCCTCGGGCTGGGCGCCGTGCCCGGCGGGCGGCGAAGCCAACTGCGAACGTTTCTTCGGCGTCGCCAGCGCGACCGCCGATGCCGGCGAGCGTCTGCTGGTGGGGACGAGGGTCGGCCACAGCTACACCGACGTGCTGCCGTCGCTGAACCTGTCGTGGGACGTGGCCGAGAACGTCGTGCTGCGCTTGGGCGCCGCCAAGACCATGGCCAGGCCGACCTTGACCTATATGTCGCCCAGCGTCAGCGGCGGGCCGACGAACTTCTTCGACGATGGGCGGGTGTTCTCGATCAACCTCGGCAATCCCAAGCTCGATCCGTTCCGCTCGACCAACTACGACCTCAGCGCCGAGTGGTACTTTGCCGAAGGGGGCCTGCTGTCGGCGGCGGTGTTCTACAAGGACATCGACAGCTACGTGCAGCGCACCCGCCTGCTGAGCACGTGGGCCGACCTGGGCTACGCCCTCGAGCTGCTGCCGCCGGGCTTCACGCCCGAGACCATCTTCAACGTGCAGAGCTACTACAACACGCCGGGTGGCCCGCTGACGGGCTGGGAGCTGACCTACCAGCAGCCGTTCTCGTTCCTGCCCGGGTTCTGGCGCAACTTCGGCGTGCAGATGAACTACACCCACGTCGATTCGGACATCGAGTACCTGTTCAGCACCGCGGCCAACAGCAATGCCGCGGTGGTGACCCAGGTGACCGAGAACCAGTTGGTCAACCTCTCGCCCAACTCGTACAACGCCACGCTGTACTACGACGACGGCCGCTTCAGCGCGCGCATATCCACCAGCTACCGCGACGGCTACATCGGCGAGGTGCTCAGCCGCGAGAACGTCTGGGACCTGGACGGCAACCAGCTCGCCACGGCCGATGTGACTGGCAAGCACAGCGTGCGCAACGTCGACTTCAACATGGCCTACCGCGTCAACGACAAGCTCAGCCTGACGTTCGAGGCGATCAACCTGCTCGACACCGCCGACCGGCGCTATGTCGATTCGGACCTGATGCTGCCCGACCGCTACACGGTGACCGGGCGGCAGTACTACGTCGGTGCCCGTTATCGCTTCTGAACCGACCCTGCGCCGGGCGCGAGGGTGCGTTCGCCGCTGGCCTTGCGCGCCACTGCGGCGCGAGGCACTGCCTGCCTGGTGCGGGCGTGCGGCCGGGGCGGCATCGTCCGACAATCCGTCCACGTGCCGGCTGCGGCCGGCGCATCTGTCGAGGGAGGCAACCGCTTGAACCCGATGTCGATCCGAGTCATCGCCGCCGCGTGTGCGTTGGCCCTGTCCGCCGCCGCACATGCGCAGGCGCCCAGGCTGCTGTTCCATGTCTCGGCCGATGCAGGGCTGGTGGCCGACGTCGCTGCCGGTGATCCGGTCCCCAACTTCCAGGACAAGGTGCGTCTGGTCGAGGACGGCGTGCGCGGCAGTGCGATCACCTGGGACGACGATGGCGTGCTGTCGTGGGACGCGCCGGGCAACATCGACGCGCAGCGCGGCACGCTGAGCTTCTTCTGGCGCGCGCGCGATCCGGTCGGTGAGGCACCGTTCGTGATCTTCCGCGTCGGCTATGCCGACCATTCGAGCTGGGACATGGCCTGGTTGCGCATCGACTGGAACGGACACGGCTTCGACGCGTTCGTGACCGATACCAACCTGGCACGTTCGCGGGTGTCGTTCCGCATGGACACGCCCCCGGCCGCCGACGCCTGGACCCACATCGCCTTCGGCTGGGACGAGACGCTCGGCGTGCGCCTGTATGTGGACGGCCATGAGGTCGCACGCGAAGACCGGCCGGCGAACGCCCAGGCCGGCTTCGACTACGACGCCGGTCTCGACCAGTTTGGCTTGGCAGCGCGCGTGCTCGCGCCGCACCAGGTGCAGAGCCGCTACAACTTCCTGCGCGGCAGCGATTTCGACGACATCCGCATCCACGACCGCATGCTCGATGCGGCCGCGGTCCAGGCCGTGCGCGCGTTCGCGACGCCGACCACATCGGTCTCGCCCGTTGACCGCCATGCGGCGTGGTTGTTCCGGCACGGCTGGCAGAACGGGGTGGCGCCGCCGCTGCTCGACGCGCCGACCACGTCGATCCGCAAAGTCGAGTTCGCCGATACCCGCGATCTCAAACAGTGGATGTGGAAGGCCACCGACGGCATCGCCGAGACCACCTGGCCCGGTGTCTACAACCGCTCGCGGCTGCGCGGGCGTGACGACTACTTCCAACTGCCGGACTGGAACACCTATGTCGAGGGTGGCCGGGCGCTCGACCTGACCCTGCCCGACGAGCCGGTCAACCGGGTCGAGATCCGCGGTGCCGCCTACGGCCGTGTGCTGGCCGGCGACAATGTGGACAGCCTGCAGCCGCTGTTCGAACGGCCGCAGGGCATCGTGCGCAGCGTCGACGACCTTCCGCTGCGCCGCGGCGGGCACCTGCGGTTCGAGAACGTCGCCCAGGAGACGCCGATCCAGGAAATCTGGGCCTATCGCGTCGAGGCCGCCGACGAGCCGGCAGGCTCGGTGCGGCAGGTCTACACGGTGCGCAGCGACGCCGAGGTCGACTACACCAATCTCGCCGATCTGCGCGGCTACATCGAGGGCCGGTTCGCGCCGGAGGAACGCAGTACCGTCATCGCGCTGCCCGGTCGGGCGGCGTATCGCAGGCGCGCGCCGGCGTCGGCCGATGCGCCTCGGCAACCGGTGGTGCATGTGCTGATTCCCTCGGGCATCGGCGATGCGCCGGCCGCGAAGCCATTGATCCGCAGCTGGGCGCACAGCTGGGAGAACATGTACGACGGCCTGGACGGCATCGCGATCGACCTGCCTGCGCTCGACCTGCCGGCCACGCATACCGCCGACGGCACCGGGGCGATTCCGCTCAACATCCGCGTCAAGGATCCGATCTGGCCGGCGCGCGACATGATCGACGTCTCGGTCTCGGTGCGTCCGGGCCAGGCGCGCACGCTGTTTCTGGACTTGCGCGACCGCATCCTCAGCGACGACAGCCTGTGGATCAGCATCGCCTCGGCAGCGCCGGGCTTCGACGCCGCCGCGCTCGATGGCGCGCAGATCCGCATGGTCTACAAACCGCGCGCCGAGGCGCTGGTCGAGCATGTCGCCGACCGCTTCAACCAGGTACGCGACAACTGGGGGTTCCTGGTCGAGGAGCACACCACCTCCAAGCGCCAGCGGCTCTACGCGCGCGCCTATGCCGACATCAGCGACTTGCTGCGGGTCGACCCCGACCACGCGCTGGGCCGGTTGTACTGGAACTACATGAGCTACAACAGCCAGGGCCGGCCACCGTTTGTACAGCCCGAGCCGCCGGCCGGCGTGCCGCTGTGGGCGTTCCGCCAGCTCGAGGACCTCAAGGCGGTCCGGCGTTTCGTCGAATGGTGGATCGATGAACGCCAGGTCGCCTTCGGCGACTTCGGCGGCGGCATCTCCGACGACAGCGACCTGTCCCAGCAGTGGCCGGGGCTGGCGTTGATGGGCGTGATGCCCGACAAGATCAACGCCTCGATCACCGCCCTGGCCGACGCGGCCTATGCCAACGGCATGTTCGCCGGCGGGCTGTCGACGATCGAGACCGACGAGCTGCATGCCTACGAGGAAGGCATCAACACCAACAGCGCGATGGCACTGCTCAACTGGGGCGATCCGCTGACGATGACCCGGCTGATGGACACGGTGCGCGACCTCGACGAGAAGATCGTGCTGCGCAACCCGCAAGGGCATCGGCTGTTCTCGAGCAACTGGTTCGGCGGGCGCAAGGTCTATCGGGAACCGCGCTGGCAGTGGCAGAAGCCGTACTCGTTCCCGGTGCTGCACCCGGCCTTCGTGCTCGGCGTGTTCAATGCCGACCCGACCAGCCGATCGATGATCACCGAGCTGGCCGATGGCTATCTGGCGCACGCCTACACCGACGAGGCGGGCGCCTGGCAGTTGCCCAACGAGATTCACTGGGCGACTGGCGAGCGACGCGGTGGCGACCTGTTCGACGGCTCTGGCGGCGCCGATACCCTGCACCTGTACTGGGCGGCGTGGCGATGGACCGGGGATGCGAAGTACCTGCGCCCGCTGCAGTACCGCGTGGACCGCAGCGGCCCGGCCGGTCTGTCGAACCTGGCGGAGAACTATGTCGACGCGCTCGACCGGCGCGAGGACTGGGGCCAGCGTCTGCAGCAATCGGCCGACAGTGGCGAGACCGGCGTGCAGAGCGTCTTCGCCTGGCAGCAGACCGGCGACAAGCGTTATCTCGAGGCGCTGCACGCCGACGGCATCCAGGCCAAGGCGCAGCGCGAATACATGAACACCGAAGGCCACTGGTGGTCGGACCGGGTCGAGGCGCCGAGCGAGTTCCTGCAACGCGCGCGGCTGGGCGGACTCGCGCTCAAGCGCAATACGACCTACCCCGGGCACACCGTGAGCTGGCGCTTCGCCGACGACGGCCAGGCGGAAACTGTCGCGCTGCTGGTGTCGGCGCCTTCGCGCGAGCGCTTCAAGGTCGTCGCGTACAACACCGGCACGCGCACCGCGCACGCGACGATGACCGGCTGGAACGTCGCCCCCGGCCGTTGGCGGATGGTCAGCGGCGTGGACCGCACCGGCGACGAGAGCATCGACGGCCGCGCGCACATCCGTGAGGTCCGGCTCGAATCGAGTGCGTCGGTCGACCTGGCGTTCGCGGCCGGCCAGACCCAGGTGTTCGAGTTCGAGCGCATCGAAGCCGGCACCCCGGTGGAAACGCGTCCGGACATCGGCATAGGCCGCGGCGATGTGCGCGTGGTCGACGGGGCGGTCGAGGCGACCGTGCACAGTCTCGGCCATGCCGACGCGCCGGCCGGCGTGGCCATTCTTGAAACGGCGGAGGGGCGCGAACTCGCGCGTGCGGACCTACCGTCGCTCGCCGCGCCGCGCGACCTGCGTCCGCGCACGGCCACTGTGCGCCTGCAGCCGCCGGGTCGCCTGCCCGACGGCGCGCGCGTGCGGATCGCCTTGCCCGGCGATGCCGAAGAAGTCACGCGGCTGAACAACGTCGCGCCGGTGCGCTGAGGCACGTTCGGCAGGTGCGGGCGTCCGGCGCTGGGCCGGGCGCCCGGTCGGGTTACTGCGTGCCGCGCTGCACGAACGGCGCCTGGCGGTAGAGCCGGCGCTCGCCGCCGCGCGGGTCGTCTTCGAGCCGCGAGGGCGCGTCGAAGACCATCGTCTCGCGGCGGTCCAGGCCGTACGGCGCCCAGTGCGTCAGGCCGGCGTG
This sequence comes from Luteimonas sp. TWI382, assembly GCF_039674545.1. NCBI lineage: Bacteria > Pseudomonadati > Pseudomonadota > Gammaproteobacteria > Lysobacterales > Lysobacteraceae > Luteimonas > Luteimonas sp. TWI382. The sequence goes on along the minus strand of NZ_JBDJNS010000002.1, from coordinate 14,123 downwards.
GTTCGGGTCCCCCGAACGCGCGAACGCGAGCAGGGCGCCCTGCATCGCCGCTGCCATGTCGCGCGCGCGCGCATCGTCGCCGGCGCGGCTGCCGGCACCGGCAACGGTGCCGAACACCAGCGGGATGTCGAGGCCGTGGAGGGCGCGCATCCGTTCGCCGCCGCGCGGATACCAGTCGAGCTGATAGGCCCAGGTGTTTCGGCCCTGAGCGGCGCGCACCTCCAGTTCCTCGACCGCGCCGCGCCACGAGCGGCCGGCGGTGGTGGCGGCGAAGAACACCTCCGACGGTGTGTAGTCGGGATACATGCGGCGGTACTCGGCGATCACGACCGCCGGGTCGAGGTCGACGAACTGCTGCGTGCGCAACCGCGCCGGCAGCGCGTCCCAGTCCAGGCTGAAGTTGTCCGGATCGTGCCCGAGGAAGGCGCGGGTTTCGTCGCGCGTATTGCCGATCACCATCGGGATCTGCGCCGATTGCGGGGGCGCGTCCGGCCAGAAGGGATGGCGCGGCAACGTCACGGTGTCCACGACCGGGCCGAAGTACAGGCTGCTGTCCTCAACCCGCGAGGGATCGCGGGTGCGCTGCGCGTCGAGCAGGGCCTGCATCGGCATTGTGCGCAATCTTTCGACGTCCGTCGGCGCCACGCCCAGGGCGTCGAGGTACAGCCGCGCGCGCTGGTCGGCGGCGCGCGGGCCGGCCGCGGTGACCTGCTGCCCGCTCATCGTCCAGGCCCGGTGGAACAGCCCGCGCGCGGCCGGCATCGCCATCAGCGTGGCGATCTTCGCGCCGCCGCCCGACTGGCCGAACAGCGTCACGTTGCCGGCGTCGCCGCCGAACTCGTCGGCGTGCGCGGCGATCCATTGCAGCGCCTGCACCAGATCGAGTTGCCCGACATTGCCCGACCGCGCCAGCGCCGGGCCGCCGAGCTCGCGCAGCGCCAGGTACCCGAATGCGTTCAAACGATGGTTCAAGGTGACGACCACGACGTCGCCGCGGCGGCACAACGACCCGCCGTCGTAGAGCGGATCGCTGCCCGATCCGGTCGAAAACGCGCCGCCGTGGATGTAGACCAGGATCGGTCGGCGCGCACCATCGCGCAGCCCGGGCGTCCAGACGTTGAGGAACAGGCAGTCCTCGCTGCCCGGGCCTTCGCCGCCGCGTTGCGGCGCGGACGCGCCGTAGGCCAGTGCGTCGTGCACGCCGCGCCAGGCCGGCGCGGGCGCGGCGGGCATGAACCGGCGCGGCGCGGTGTCGGCGCCGTAGCGCACGCCGCGGAAGACGTGCACGCCGTCCTCGATCGCGCCGCCGAGGCGGCCGCCGGCCACGCGCGCGAGGCTGGTACGGGGCGCGGCGGCGAATGCCGCGGGCAGGGCGGCAAGCGCACTGGCAAAGGCGCCGGCTTGGAGCAGGCGGCGGCGGTGGAGGTCGGTCGGCGTGTCGGTCATGGGCGTGGAGGCAGGCTGTCGATCCAGTCGAGGGCGAGGTGCGGCCAGCGCGCCAACGGGCCGTGCGCATCGCGCACGCCAAAGCCGTGGCCGCCGGTGGGGAAGACGTGCAGCGAGGCCGGCACACCGGCGGCGAGAGCGGCGGCGTGCATTGCCAGCGCGTTGCCGACCGGCACCGCGGGGTCGTCCTGTGCGTGCAGCAGGAACAGGGGCGGCGTGCGTGCGTCGACATCGCGCTCGGGCGACAGTCGCGCCAATGCGCGCTCGGCCGGCGTGTCGCTCGCGGCCAGCAGGCGGTCGCGCGACCCGGCGTGCGCGAGGCCGTCGCGCATCGAAATCACCGGATAGATCAGCAGTGCGAAGTCCGGGCGCGCGTCCACGAGGTCGATCGCGTCGACCGGCACGTAGGCCGGCGCTGGATGGGTCGCCAGCCGGGCGGCGACATGCCCCCCGGCCGAGAACCCCATCACGCCGATGCGGGCCGGGTCGATGCCGTGGTCGCGGGCGCGGGCGCGAATGATCCGCAACGCGCGCTGGGCATCGGCGAGCGGGGCGTCGGCGCCTTCGGCATGCCGCCGGTCGGGCAAGCGGTAATGCAGCACGAACAGCGTGACGCCGCCGATGTCCACGAAGGCGGGCACCAAGGCCGAGCCCTCTTTGTCGAGCACGACGCGGGCATAGCCGCCACCGGGCACGACCAGCAGCGCCGCGCCATTGGGCTGCGCAGGCACATGCACCGCCAGATAGGGCCGACGTACATCCTCGATGATGCGATCGGGGCGCGTCGGATCCCGGCTGCGCTCGGTGACCCGGTCGCCGCCGTCCGACGCGCCGGCGGCCGGCCACAGGTCGATGCGTTCCTTCTCTGCAATCGGGGCGGCCTGCACGGCGCCGAGGCCGGCGGCGCCGAATAGCAGCAGCGCACAAGACAGCGGGCGGATGGATCTACGCAGCATGGCGAGTATTCCGACGATACGTGTGGCGTGCGACGACTTTTGCCGCACTGCACATTGAAGATGACACCGGTTTACCATACAAGACATTCCCAGCGTCCGCGATCTGCGGCGCAGCAACGACCAGGTCAGGAGATCGAGTTTGAACAACGGCACCGCGCATCCGACCGCGCAGGACGCTCCTGCGGACCCGACTCGGGGCATCGTCGATGCCTTCGGGCACGCGCGCCGCAATGGCGCCGCGCTTGCCGACTTCCCAGGGGTCATTCCCGACACGCTGGTCGCCGCCTATGCCGTGCAGGACGCCGCGATCGCGGCCTGGCCCGATGCCGTCGTCGGCTGGAAGGTCGGCTATATCGCGGCCGAGCGGCGTGACCTCTCGGGCGATGACCGCCTGCTCGGCCCGATCTTCCGGCGCAATCTGCAGCAGGCCGGGCCGGGCACGCGCATCGCGGTGTTCGCCGGCGGCTTCGGTGCGATCGAGGCCGAGTACGTGCTGCGGCTGGACGCCGACGCGCCCGCCGACAAGCTCGATTGGAGCCCGGACGAAGCGGCCGCGCATCCGGCCACGCTGTTCATCGGGCTGGAGGTGGCCAGCAGCCCGCTGGCGACCATCAATGTGCTCGGCCCGCGCGTGGTGATCTCCGATTTCGGCAACAACAACGGCCTGGTCGTCGGCGGCGAGATCGCCGACTGGACTGGCCTGGACGAAGCACGCCTGCGGGTGGAGAGTCGTATCGACGGCGACGTTGTGGGCAGTGGCGGGGCGACCACGCTGCCCGGCGGTCTGCGTGCGGCCTTCGCGTTCGCGTTGGCGCGTTCGGCGCGGCGCGGCCGCCCGCTGCGCCGCGGTGAGCTGATCGCGACCGGCAATGCCACCGGTATCCACGACATCGCGCCCGGCCAGCGCGCCGACGTGATCTTCGACGGCCACGGCACGATCACCGTCGAGGTGGAGGCCGCCGCGCCCCTGACGCCCGGGACGGTCGCATGACCTCGCGTCGGCGCTTTCTGGCCGGGCTCGGCGCGGTATGCGCCGCGCCCTTGCTGCCCGCGGCCTTGCGTGCCGACGACGGCGCAACCGTGCTGACCGCCACCGACGTGCACGTCGCCGGCTATCCGACGGTCGAGGCGGTGAAGTGGATCGGCGACACGCTCGAACGCGAGACCGGTGGCCGCGTGCGGCTGCGCCAGTATCACTCCGGCCAGCTCGGCCGTGAGGCCGAAGCGATCGACATGGCGCGCTTCGGCGCGATCGACATGACCCGCGTCTACGCCGGTGCGCTCAACAACGCCTTCCCGCTGACCACCGCGCTGTGCCTGCCGTATGCATTCGACTCGGTCGCGCATCTGCGCCATGCGCTGGATGCGGGTGTGGCCCAGACCGTGCTCGACGGCTTCGCCAGCCGCGACCTGGTCGGACTGGCGGTGTACGACAGCGGCGCGCGCTGTTTCTACAACACTCGGCATGCGATCCGCACGCCGGGCGATCTGCACGGCCTGAAGCTGCGCGTGGCCTCGTCGGACATGTTCATCGACCTGATGCGGCTGCTCGGTGCCAACCCCACGCCGATGTCGCTCGGCGACACGTTCTCGGGCATGGAAACGCACATGATCGACGGCGCGGAGAACAACATGCGCAGCTTCCATTCCAGCCGCCATTTCGAAGCAGCGCGGTTCTGGTCGCAGAGCGAGCACTCCTATGCGCCGGACATCCTGCTGATCTCGCGCCGCTCGCTCGCTGCGCTGGCGCCAGCCGACCGCGATCTGCTGATCGACACCGCCCGCGCCTCGGTGCCGGTGATGCGCCGGCTGTGGGACGCGTCGGAGGAAGCCGCGCGCCAGGCCGTGCGCGATGACGGCATCGCGTTCAACGAGGTCGACATGGACGCATTCCGTGAGGCAGCTGCGCCGTTGCGCGAGCGCTACCTGCGCCAGCCCGAACTCCAGACCCTCTACCGTCGCATCCGCGACTTCGCCTGACACACGGGGACCCCGCGATGTCCGAAGCCTCGACTCTCCCGCCGCTGGGTGCCGCCGGGCGCCTGCTCGAGCGGATCGCCCATCTCGCCATCGCCATCGCCGCTACGGCCCTGTTCGGGCTGGTCGTCGTGCAGGGCTGGCAGGTGTTCGCCCGCTACGTGATCAACGATTCGCCCAGTTGGACCGAGCCGGTCACGCTGCTGCTGCTGAGCACGGCGATGAGCCTGGGCGCGGCCGCCGGCGTGCACACCAACCGGCACTTCGGCTTCTACCTGCTGCACGACCACGTACGCCCGGCGGTTCGGCGCGGGATCGATCTGCTGGTGCCGCTGGTGATTGTCGCGATCGGCGCGGTCATCGCCTGGTGGGGCGCGCTGCTGCTGCTCGACGGGTTGCACATCAAAGCCGCGGGCGCGGCGATGCCGCAGAGCATCAACTACCTGCCGCTGTCGATCGGCGGCGCGCTGATGGTGGTCTTCGCACTCAACCGATTCGCATTGGCGCTGCGTCCGCGCGTCGAAGAGGAGGTCCGCTGACATGGCGATCGCGATCCTGTTCATCGTCTTCGCCGCGCTGCTGGTGCTCGGCGTCCCGGTCGCGTTCGCGCTGGCGGCCGCGGCGCTGGCGACGCTGTTGTATCTGGACCTGCCATCGATCGTGCTGGTGCAGCAGATTTCGGCGGGCACCGGCTCGGCCTCGCTGATCGCCATTCCGTTGTTCATCTTCGCCGGCGAGATCATGATGCGTGGCGGCATCTCCGAGCGCTTGATCGCCCTGGCCTCGTCGCTGGTGGGACGCATGCGCGGCGGCCTGGGCCAGGTGTCGATCCTGTCGTCGCTGTTCTTCGGCGGCGTCTCGGGCTCGGCGATCGCCGACGTTTCGGCAGTGGGCGGCACGATGATCCCGCAGATGGTCAAGCGCGGCTACGACCGCGACTTCGCGGTCAACGTCAGCATCACCGCCGCGCTGGTCGCGTTGCTGGTGCCGCCCTCGCACAACCTGATCCTGTTCTCGGCCGCCGCGGGCGGCGGGCTGTCGATCGCCGACCTGTTCGCGGCCGGCATCGTGCCGGCGCTGCTGATGACGCTGGCCTTGATGGTCACCGGCTACCTGGTCGCGCGTCGCCGCGGCTATGGTGTGGAGATCTTTCCCGGCTGGCGTGCGGTGCTGCTGCGCACGGTCTCGGCGCTGCCGGGCCTGGGCCTGGTCGCGCTGATCTTCGTCGGCATCCGCGCCGGCATCTTCACCGCGGTCGAGAGCGCGGCGATCGCGGTGGTCTACGCGTTGCTGGTGACGATCGTGCTCTATCGGCAGCTGCGCGTGCGCGAGTTCGTCGAGACCATCACCCACGCCGCACGCAGCACCGGCGTGATCCTGTTCGTGATTGCGACCGCATCGGTGTTCGGCTGGCTGTTGGCCTATCTCCAGGTGCCCAGCGCCGCCGTGGAGTTCCTGCAATCGTTCGCGCACAGCAAGCTGGCGGTGCTGCTGATGATCGTGCTGATGCTGCTGTTGCTCGGCACGTTCATGGACCTGGCCCCGCTGATCCTGATCTGCACGCCGATCTTCCTGCCGGTGGCACGCGCCTATGGCATCGACCCGATCCACTTCGGCCTGGTGCTGGTGCTCACCGGTGGCCTGGGTCTGGTCACGCCGCCGGTCGGCTCGGTGCTGTTCATCGGCACCGCGATCGGCAAGATCACCGTGGGCGAGAGCATGCGCACGATCTGGCCGTTCTGGTTCGCGGGCCTGGGCGTGTTGTTGATCGTGACCCTGTTCCCGAGCCTGTCGCTGTGGCTGCCGGCGATGCTGCGCGCCGGCTGAAGGACGCCTTTCGATCGGCCGTCGTCGCGGCCCGGTCCGTTGCGGACACACGGGGCAAAATCGACTCTGACCCCGGTTTAGGGGGTGGCGCGCTTCTCGGCGGCCTGGGCCCAACGCTCGGCGACCTGGGGCGAGGTCAGGCAGGCGACATCGTCGGTGACGGTGGTCACCGCGCGCTCGAGCAACTGGATGTCGGCCTCGTGCTGGCGTGCGACATGCGGATCCTCGAAGAAGATCGCGCGCCGGCACTGCCGGTCGAGCACCAGGTCGGCGATCTGCGCGTCGCCGCCGAGTGGGCCGCTGTTGAACCGCTGCGCCCAAGCCTCGCCGACCGGCCAGCCGCGGCGCCAGGCCAGTTCGTTGAGGCGCTGGCCGGTGGTGCCCGTGGCCACGCGAGTGCGAAAGCGCGAGAGCAGGTCGAAATGGCGGTCGGCGAAGTCGAGCATCTGCGGCTTCATCGCGTCGTGGGCGATCAGCGCGACGGTCTGGGTGTCGAAGGCATGCAGGTCGTCGGCGCCGGGGTCGGGGGGCAGGCCGGCGTGCAGGCGTTCGCACTCGATCCAGTCGCGCGCCGAGGCCACCGTCGACAGGAAGGGCTTGCCCTGGATCACGCACTGGCGCTTGAGCGCGACCGCCTCGGGGAAGATCGACGAGGGGTCCACCGGGTCGATCAGGTAGACCACGCCGTCGAGCGTGCGGCCGTCGCCCAGCCCGACGACTTCGGCGACCAGCTTCATCAGGCCGCCCTCGCGGCCGTAGGGGTAACGCTGCATGCGGGCATGACCGTCGAGTGCGCCGTGACGGGTGATCGCATCGAAGGTGCGGCCGACGATATGCAGTGCGATGTCCAGCTCGAGAATGCCCGCGCCACTGGCCTTGAGCCAGCGGAACAAGGCGGCATCACGGTCGGCATGGTGGCGTCGGTTGGCGGCGAGTCCGAGTCGCATCGTATCGGGCGTGGCAGCGGCGGGAGGTGTGCACGCTAGCACGCGCCGCGCGCTGTGCCGCATTGCGGAATGCGTGGCGGTGCGCGCTCTGCTACGGTCGCTTGGCCATCGGTGTCATCTTGTCGCGACGTGTTGGCGCCTTGCCCTTTTGCTTGAGGAGATGCGCATGCGTTCGCGCCGTTCCCCGCTGCTGGCCGCCATCTGTGTGGTCGGGCTGCTATTGGCCGACGGCGTCGCCGCCGCACCGCCCGTTTCGTCTGCCGCACCCGCCAGCCAGGCCTGGGCGCGCGGTATCGAACACCAGCGCAAGGCCGACCTGGGCGACGGCACGTTTCTCAATCCGGTGTTCGCAGGCGACCGGCCTGATCCGTCCGTGCTCAAGGACGGCGAGGACTACTACCTCACGCTGTCCTCGTTCGATGCCTATCCCGGCCTGCCGCTCTGGCATTCGCGCGACCTGGTGAACTGGCAGCCGCTGGGCCACGCGATCACGCGCAATGTCGGCTCGATCTGGGCGCCGGACATCGTCAAGTACGACGGCCGGTACTACATTTATTTTCCCGCCCGTACCGGCGGCACCGAGGGCGCGGAGCGCAGCAACTACGTGGTCTGGGCCGACGATATCCGCGGACCGTGGAGCGAGCCGGTCGAGATCGGCCTGGGCCGTTACATCGACCCGGGCCACGCGGTCGGCGAGGACGGCAAGCGCTACCTGTTCCTGAGCGGCGGCGATTACGTGCAGTTGTCCGACGACGGCCTGTCGGTCGTCGGCGAGCCGCGGCACGTCTACGACGGCTGGCAGTACCCGCAGGACTGGGACGTCGAGGCCTATGCGCAGGAAGGCCCGAAGATCCACAAGCGCGGCGACTGGTACTACATGACCACCGCGGTTGGCGGCACTGCCGGTCCGCCGACCGGGCATATGGTGATCACCGCACGCGCGCGCTCGATCCACGGGCCGTGGGAGAACTCGCCCTACAACCCGATCGTGCGCACGGTCGATCGCAGCGAACCGTGGTGGTCGCGCGGCCATGCGACGGTGATCGAGGGCACCGACGAGCGCTGGTGGATGATCTACCACGGCTACGAAAACGGGTACTGGACCCTTGGCCGGCAGGCGCTGCTCGAGCCGATCGAATGGACCGACGACGGCTGGTTCGTGGCCCGTGGCGGCGACCTGGGCCGGCCGCTGGCCAAGCCCAGCGGGACCTCGGTCGGCGCGCACGGCATGGCGCTGTCGGACGACTTCCGCAGCGGCCGCCTGGGCCACCAGTGGGCATTCTTCGATCCGGCGCCCGATGAGTACGCGCGGTTGCGCTTCAGCGACGGCACGCTGACCGTGCAGGGCAAGGGCCGCACGCCGCGCGACGCGTCGCCGCTGACGGTGATCGCCGGCGACAAGGCCTACCAGTTCGAGGTCGAGATGGAGATCGAGCCCGGCGCGATCGGCGGCGCGCTGCTGTTCTACAGCGACCGGTTGTACGTGGGCGTCGGCAGCAACGGCGAGCGCACGGTCATGCACCGCTACGGGCTGGAGCGCCCCAGCGCCGGGTTGCCGGCCGGCAAGGGTGGCCGGTTGTGGGTGCGGGTGACCAACGACCGCCACATCGTCACCATCCACACCAGCGCCGACGGCCACAGCTGGGAGAAGTACCCGGTGCAGATGGAGGTCTCGGGCTATCACCACAACGTCGCCGGCGGCTTCCTGGCGCTCAAGCCCGCGCTCTACGCCGCGGGCGAGGGCAAGGTGCACTTCCGCGATTTCCGCTTCCGGGCCCTGGACTGAACACCGCCGGGGCGCGGACGGCGGGCCCGCACAACTGCCGCTAGAATGGAAACCGCACGACAACCGGCCCCTGGGGGACCACGGATGCCCACAGAGAACAAGACGATCCGGGGCGGCGGCACGCTGCCGCGCGCGGCCACGATCAACGACATCGCCCGTCTGGCGGGCGTCTCGAAGAAGACCGTCTCGCGCATCATCAACCATTCGCCGCTGGTGCGGCAGGACACGCGAGAGAAGGTCGAGGCGCTGATGCGCGAGGTCGGCTACGTGCCCGACCCGCTGGCGCGCGGCCTGGCGTTCCGCCGTTCGTTCCTGATCGGCATGGTCTACGACAATCCGACCGCGCAGTTCATCGTCAACATGCAGTACGGCGCACTCGACACCCTGCGCGACTCGGGCTACGAGCTGGTCGTCCATCCCTGCGACAGCCGCAGCCCGAACTACATCGACGGCGTGCGCCGCTTCGTCCAGCAGCAGAAGCTGCACGGGGTGATGCTGGTGCCGCGCGTGTCCGAAGACCAGGCGCTGGCCGACATGCTGGCCGAGACCGGCTGCCGCTACGTGCGCATCGCCGCGGTGTCGATGGACGCCCCCGAGCGCATGGTCGTCACCCACGACCACGACGGCGCGGCCGAGGTCGCCGACTACCTGCAGTCGCTGGGCCACCGCGACATCGCGATGATCACGGGTCCGCGCGACTACCGCTCCTCGATCGAGCGGTCGACCGGGTTCGTCTCCGCGCTCGAGCGCCGCGGCGTGGCGATGCCCAAATCGCGGATCGTCGAGGCCGGCTACACCTTCGAGTCGGGCGTGGCCGCGGCCGAGAAGCTGCTTGGCGCGAAGAAGCGGCCCACGGCGATCTTCTGCGGCAACGACGAGATGGCCGCCGGCGTCTACCGCGTGGCGATGCGCGCGGGCATCAGCATTCCCCGGCAACTGTCGGTAGTCGGTTACGACGACAGCCCGCTGGCCTCCCGGCTGTGGCCGCCGCTGACCTCGGTGCGCCGCGACACTCGCGATACCGGCCGGATCTCGGCGGCGATGCTGCTGCAGCCCGAGGGCGCACCGCGCCCACTGGCGAGCGTCCGGCCGCATCTGGTGGTCCGCGACTCCTGCCAGCCGCCGGACTGAAGGCGCCGCCCATCGGCGTCCCCCGGACGCGCAGCCCGCAATGCTGGGCTGCCATCGGCGACCCAGGTCCGGACGAGATCGCGCAGCCGCGTCTGCGCGTCACCCCGCAACCGACCGCTCTACGTCTGCCTTGCCCGCAGAACGCTGCCGGCCGTTTTGTCGCGGCGCGGTATGACACCGGTTACCGAAAGGCCTAGAATGCCCGTTCCCGACGTTCCGCCGCTCGGAGCCGCCATGTACCAGAAGACCTACCATGCGACCCACCCGGGCGTGATGCAGGGCATCGACAACGACGCGCTGCGCGATCTCTACCTGCTCGATGGGCTGTTCGCCGACGACGCACTGCGCCTGAGCTACACGCATTACGAGCGCTTCGTGATCGGCGGTGCGTTGCCGGTCTCCGGCCCGCTGTCGCTGCCCGTGCAGACCGAGCCGGCCTCGGCCGCGGGTCGGCCGTTCCTGGAGCGGCGCGAGCTCGGCGTGGTCAACGTCGGTGCCGGGCCGGGCACCGTGACCGTCGACGGCACCGCGTACCCGCTCGCACCCAAGGACGGGCTGTACGTGCCGATGGGCAGTGCCGAGGTGGACTTCGCGTCCGACGATGCGGCGACGCCGGCGAAGTTCTATCTGGCCTCCACGCCGGCGCACGCGCGCTTCGAAACCAAGAAGATCTCGATCGCCGAGGCCGTGCCGCTCGAGCGCGGATCGCTTGCGACCAGCAACGAACGCACGATCTACCAGTACATCGTGCCGGCCACGTGCGCGTCTTCGCAGTTGCTGCTGGGCCTGACGATCCTCAAGCCGGGCAGCGTCTGGAACACGATGCCGCCGCATCTGCACGACCGGCGCAGCGAGGTCTACTTCTACTTCGATCTGGGCGCCGACGACCGCGTCTACCACTTCATGGGCGAGCCGCACGCGCAGCGCCACATCGTGGTGGCCGACGGCGAGGCCGTGGTGTCGCCGCCGTGGTCGATCCACATGGGCGCCGGCACCTCGAACTACTGCTTCATCTGGGCCATGGGCGGGGAGAACCTCGACTACACCGATATGCACGTGCTCGACATCTGCCAGCTCAAGTGACGTTCCCGCTGCGCCATGCGCGGCATTTTCGCCATCGCTCCACAGGAGAGTTCCACCATGACGAATCCGTTCAGCCTCCAAGGCAAGGTCGCGCTGGTCACCGGCGCCAACACCGGTCTGGGGCAGGGCATCGCACTGGCGCTCGCGCAGGCCGGCGCCGACATCGCTGCCGCCGGCATCCAGCCGCCGAGCGAGACGCAGGCCAAAGTCGAAGCGCTGGGCCGGCGCTTTGTCGCCATCGAGGCGAACCTGATCAGCATCGAGCCGGTCGACCGCGTGCTGCGCGAAACGCTCGACGGCCTGGGCCGTCTCGACGTACTGGTCAACAACGCCGGGCTGATCCGCCGTGCCGATGCGGTCGATTTCAGCGAACAGGACTGGGACGACGTGATGAACGTCAACATCAAGTCGGCCTTCTTCCTGTCGCAGGCGGTCGGCCGCCACTTCATCGCCAACGGCGGCGGCAAGATCATCAATATCGCCTCGATGCTGTCATTCCAGGGCGGCATCCGCGTGCCGTCCTACACGGCCAGCAAGTCGGGCATCGCCGGTATCACGCGCCTGCTGGCCAACGAGTGGGCGGGCAAGCACATCAACATCAACGCCATCGCGCCCGGTTACATGGCGACTGACAACACCGCGCAGTTGCGCGCCGACCAGGCGCGCAACCAGGCCATCCTCGAGCGCATTCCGGCCGGCCGCTGGGGCGAGCCGTCGGACCTGGGCGGGACCGCAGTGTTCCTGGCCAGCCGCGCCTCGGACTACGTCAACGGCGCGGTGATCCCGGTCGACGGCGGCTGGCTGGCGCGCTGATCCGCTTCGCTTTTCTTTTCGCGGGTCGCCGCCCCGGCGGCCCGCGTTCCCCCTCGAACACGCAAGAGAGACACGCAATGAAGATCGCATTGATGCAGGAATTCAGCCAGGCCGCGAAGAACCCGGTCGTGCTGGAGCAACTTCAGACGGTCGCCGCCGAGCAGGGCCACACCGTCTTCAACGTCGGCATGGACGGCGACAACGACCACCGCCTGACCTACATCCACCTTGGCATCTGCGCCGCGCTGCTGCTCAATGCCAAGGCGGTCGACTTTGTCGTCGCCGGTTGCGGCACCGGTCAGGGCGCGATGATGTCGCTCAACGCCTGGCCGGGCGTCTACTGCGGCTACTGCATCGAGCCGACCGACGCGTTCCTGTTCGCACAGGTCAACAACGGCAACGCGCTGGCGCTGCCGTTTGCCAAGGGCTACGGCTGGGGCGCGGAGATCAACATCCGCTACATCTTCGAGAAGGCCTTCGCAGGCGAGCGCGGCCAAGGCTACCCGGCCGAGCGCAAGGCATCGCAGATGACCAACGCCGGCATCCTGGCGCAGGTCAAGCAGGGCGCGTCGAAGGACTTCGTCGAGGGCTTGAAGGCGATCGACCAGGACCTGGTCAAGCAGGCCGTCGGCGGTGCGCGCTTCCAGCAGGCGTTCTTCGACAACGCGCAGGACGAGGCGATCGTCGCCTACGTCAAGGGCGTGCTGGGGCAGTAAGCCCCACGGCGCTGACAACGCAGGCCGCTGCCAGGGGCGGCGGCCTGCGGTCGATCCGGAACGCCGTGCGGAGCGTCGCCACGATGAAACGTCTGCTGTCGCTGCTGTGCCTGGGGGCCGTGGGCACTGCGTTCGCCGCCTCGCCTGCACCGCATCGCATCTTCATCGCCGGCGATTCGACCGCGGCGACCTATGGCCCCGAGCGGGCACCGCAGGCCGGCTGGGGTCAGGCGCTGCCGCGCTGGACCGCCGACGGCTGGGAGGTGCGCAACCACGCGATGGGTGGGCGCAGCACCCGCAGCTTCATCGACGAAGGCCGGCTGGACGCGATCGCCAGCGAGATCGGCGCAGGCGATGTGTTGCTGATCCAGTTCGGCCACAACGATGCCAAGCGCGAGGACCCCGCGCGCTACACCGATCCGGCGACCGACTACCCGCGCTGGCTCCAGCGCTACATCGACGTGGCGCGCGAGCAGGGCGCCACGCCCATCCTGATCACCCCGGTCGCGCGGTTGCGCTACGACTTCGGTTCGCTGATCGACACGCATGGCCGCTACACGCTGGCGATGCAGGCCGTGGCGACCCGCGAGAACGTGGCGCTGATCGATCTCAATGCCGCGTCCAGCGATTGGATCCGCGTCCATGGCGAAGACGGTGCCAAGCCCTACTTCATGCACGTGCCGGCGCAGGGCAAGGCCGACGGCACTCATTTCAGCGAGGCCGGTGCCGATGCGGTCGCCTGCCTCGTCGCGGCCGGCTGGCGTGGCCTCGATGCCGACGCGCCGGTCAAGCACGTCACCGCAGCCGACTGCCACGCATTGCCCGCCCCGCCGCCCGACTCAGTGTCGCCGTCGGTCGTCGTACAGGAGCGCGACATTGCGGTCCAACAGCCCGGGCCGCACGAAGGTGCCGGCACGACGACGGCCTATCCGTTCTTCGATGATGCGACCGGCCTGGACCTGGTGTTCCGCAAGCGCGCGCTGCATCCGGGCGCGACCATCGGCGACCACGTCAACGACAAGGACGAGATCTACTACGTGCTGTCCGGGCGCGGGCGATTGCTGCTGGGCGAGACCGTGCGCGAGGTCGGCCCGGGCGATGCGATCCTGACCCGCGACGGCGACCGCCACGCGCTCGACCAGGTCGGCGACGAGGACCTGGTGATCTTCATCGTCTATCGCCCGGTGCGTCGCTGAGCGAGTATTGCGGCAGGCCCGTGCCCCCACCCGACACGCGTTGCGTGTCGACCTCCCCCGCAGGCGGGGGAGGTGACTTCACTGCGGCGTCCAGGCTTTGGCCCCTTCCCCCGCGTGCGGGGGAAGGCTGGGATGGGGGCGCTTCTTCCGTGGCAGGTCCAAGCCTCCACCCGAACCGCAGGCGGGGGTGGTCAAAAAACGGCACCGACAAAAATTTGTACAAATAAACATATACCAGGCCACAA